>NZ_DATAGQ010000152.1:0-54148 GCF_036263595.1 Geminicoccus sp.
ATCTTGGAGCGGGCGGCCGCGTCCACCATGACCGTCTTCAGCATGTCCGTCAGGATCGAACCAGGCCCCACGCCGTTGACCCGCACGCCCTTGTCGGCCAGCGAGAGCGCCATGACGTTGGTGAGCTGGTTCAGCCCGCCCTTGCTGACGACGTAGGGTGTCTGGTTCGGGATCGCCAGCACACCGTTCACCGACGACATGTTCACGATGGCACCCTGTCCTTGCGCCGCCATCACCCTGGCCGCCGCCTGGCCGCACAGGAAGGCGCCTTTCAGGTTGACGCGCAGGACAGCGTCGAAATCGGCCTCTTCCAGCTCGAGAAAGTCGGCGGCACGGATGATGCCGGCATTGTTGACAAGCACGTCGAGCCGGCCGCCAAAGGCCACGGCAGCGTCGATCAGCCCCTGGGCGGACGCACGGTCCCCGACATCCGTCTCGTGGAACAGCGCCTGGCTGCCCTGCCGGCGAAGTGCCTCGGCCAGGGCTTCCCCTTGCGCACGATCGACATCGGCGATCACGACCTTGGCGCCCTCGGTGGCGAAGGCCTCGATGCAGGCGCGCCCGATCCCCTGGGCCGCCCCCGTCACGACCACGGTCTTGCCGGCAAAACGCATTCTCGCTCCGTTCCCATGCGGTTGCGAGGCCGAAGCCTCGATGACGAGCCGGGCGTCGTCGCGCTCGGCCGCCACGTCCTGCAGCACGCGAAGCACGGCGTCCAGGCCGCCATCGCGCCCCTGGTGCCAGACCATCTCGATCGGGCCCCGGACATCCGTGCGCAGGACGTCGAACAGGGCGTCGAGGTTGCGGATGCTGCCCGGCCCGCCGCCGATCGCCTGCGCCACGGCGTCGAACACCTCCTGGCGCCCGGCCAGCCCGGCGCCGATGACGATCCGGATCATTCGGGCACCTCGTGGAAGCTGTCATAGTGATCGACGGTGACGAAGATCAGCCGGTCGCTCGAGAACACGAGGCGCTTGGCGCCGCGGCGGCCGCAGTCGAAGTCGAGGTCCGCCTCGGTCCAGCGGCGCCCCCGGCGATCCGGCAGCCTGCCTTCCCGATTGCCGAATCGATCGCCGCCGATGGCGCGTCCTTCGGCGACGTCGCACAGGTCCTCGCCGGGCCGCCAGCCAAGGCGCTGCGCCTGCCGCTTGGTGATCCATCGCTCGGGCAGCCTGCCTTCGGTCCTGATCGTTTCCACGGCCGCAACGAAGCCGTCCAGGTCGCGCAAGCCCAGGCTTCGGCCGAACGCCCGCAGCTCCGCCTCGTCCGCGAACGCCGCGAAGGGCAGGAACAGCAGGGTCAGCAACAGGATGTGCAGGAGCTTGCGCATATACGTCCACCCGAGCGCCGTCTGACTGGACCGCTGCGGCCGATCGAGCCGGTCCAGCGGCATCCCGCTCATAAAGAACGCCGCGTCGCCCAAGGGATTTGCGACCCGGGGATGACGCGGCGTCAAGGTGGTACGTGCGACACCGATAAGATGGAACGCCAGCCGGCACATTTCAACGGCATCAACCACTTTCAAGCATCACAAACAGCGATCAACAGACACTGTCCGGTGATTGGCGGGACCTGCGGCATCACGGGACGTTGCGTCGCAGCACCAGCCAGGACTACCGGCGTGGGGGGCGGGGAAACTCCGAGGACTCACATGCTCACCCAACCGTTGATGACGGTGCGCGACGTGGCCGAGATGCTCAAGCTGAAGGAAAGCACGATCCGGCAGATGATCGCCGCTGGCAAGCTGCGTGCGATCAAGTTCGGCCGGGAGTGGCGGGTGACCCAACGCGATCTGGAAGCCTGCCTGGAGGCACACGCTTCGAAGGTCGCCTAGCAGCGCCACTCCAGCACCAGCGTCAACTTGGCCCGGGAGAGTGTCGGATGGCAAAACACGGTCGGTTCGTATGGAACGAGATCAACACGCGCGATCCGGAGGCGGCCAAGCGCTTCTTCGGCGCCACGCTCGGCTGGACGTTCCAGGCCGTGCCGCTGCCCGAAGGGCAGACCTACTGGCTGCTCCAGGCGGATGGCGAGGTGGTCGGCGGAATCTTTGACATGAGCGACCCCATGTTCGACGGCATTCCTGAGCACCTGATCGCCTATGTCGAGGTCGACGACGTGGATGCGCGGGTCCGCAAGGTGGCCGAGGCCGGCGGGCAGGTGCTGCGCGAGCCCTGGACCGTTCCTGGCTTTGGCCGCATCGCCATCGTGCGCGCGGTGGGCGGTGCGGTGATGGGCTGGAAGACGACCCTGCCCGAGGCCGGCTGACCAGCGGGTCATGGAGGTCAGGCCGGGGAGATGCCCCGGCCGAACGTCACCATCCCGGGCCGCCCCGGCACGTTCAGGCTGCTCGTCCTGGGCGCGGACCTCGCCAGGACCTTGCCGCCGCGGATCACGTGCAGCCTTGGCGGCTTGATCCGCACGGCTTCGACCGGGTCGGCCGCGTCCAGTACGATCAGGTCCGCCTTGCAGCCCGGCGTGAGGCCATAGCCTTCCAGGTTCATGATCGAGGCCGGGACCGAGGTGACCGCGTCGAAGGCGGACCGGATCTGGTCCATCGACGTCATGGGCACGGCATGCACGCCCATATGGGCGACTTCCAGCATGTCGCCCGAGCCCATCGAGTACCAGGGGTCCATCACGCAGTCCTGGCCGAACGCCACCGGCACCCCGGCCGCCTGCAGCTCGGGCACGCGGGTGAGGCCGCGTCTGCGCGGATAGGTGTCGTGGCGGCCCTGCAGGGTGATGTTGATGAGTGGGTTGCTGATCGCGGCCATCCCGCTTTCCGCGATGAGTGCGATCAGCTTGCTGGCGTAGTAGTTGTCCATGCTGTGCATGGAGGTGAGGTGCGAGCCGGTGACTCGGCCGCCCAGGCCCAGCCGCTGCGTCTCGTAGGCGAACTGCTCGACATGGCGGGAAAGGGGATCGTCGCTCTCGTCGCAATGGAGGTCGACCATCCGGCCGAGATTGGCGCCGAGCTCGCACATCTCGGTCACCGAGCGCCGGCCGTCCTCCATGGTCCGCTCGAAGTGCGGGATGCCGCCGATCACGTCGACGCCCAAGTCCAGCGCGCGCATCAGGTTCTGCATGGCAGTCGGCGAGCGGTAGAGCCCGTCCTGGGGGAAGGCGACGAGCTGCAGGGTCAGGTAGGATGACACGCGGGCGCGCAGCTCGACCATCGCCTCGACGCCGACCAGCCGGTCGTCGCACACGTCGACATGGGTGCGGATGGCGCCGATGCCCTGCGCTACCGCCATGTCGCAATAGCGCAGCCCACGCTCCAGCAGGGCTTCCTGCGTGAGAAGCGGCTTCAGCTCGTTCCAGAGCGCGATCCCTTCCAGGAGCGTGCCGGACCGGTTGAGCCGCGGGAGGCCGAGCGACAGGGTCGCGTCCATGTGGAAATGGCAGTCGATCAGCGGCGGGCTGACGAGGCGCCCGTCAGCGTCGATCTCCTCGAGCGCCGTCGCCTGGATGTTCGGTCCCACCGCCTGGATCAGGCCGTCGGAGATGAGGATGTCCACGCCGGTCTGGCCGTCCGGCAGGGTCGCGTTGTGGACGATCATGTCGAGCTGCAACGGGCGCTCACTTCCAAAGAGGTTCCGGCGAGAGGGCCGCTCAATCTTGCCGTGGGCGATCCTGCCAGACGATCAGGATACCGGCCATCACGATGAGCAGGGCGCCGAACAACATCCACATCGTCGGGCGGTCGCCCCAGACCAGCCAGCCGCTCAGCATGGTCAGCGGAATCGACACGTACTTGAACGGCGCGGCAAAGCTCATCTCGCCGATGCGGAATGCCCTGATATAGCAGAGATAGGCGCCCACGAGCAGCACGGCGCCGGCCGCGAGCAGGCCGAACTCAGGCAGGCCCGGAAGGCTGAGATCTCCCACCGAGGCCAGGCCGCCGCCCAAGGTGATCATGACCAGGGTCGTGATCGTGATCGAATCGGTGGGGATGTTCTTGTCGATCCGCCGGGTGACCAGATCGCCCAGTGCCTGAAGGAGGGCGGCCACCAGCGGCAGCACGACCCACCAGGAAGCGCTCGTGCCCAATGGATCGGTCACGAACAGCATGCCGGTGAAGCCCAGCAGCACAGCACCGATGCGCGCGCGGCCCAGCCGCTCGCCGAGTACCAGGCCGCCCAGGGCGACGCCCCAAAGGGGCGAGGTGAAGACCAGGGTGTTCGCGATCGCGATCGGCAGCTGGGCCACGCCGGACAGGTAGGCGAACACCACGGCGATCTCGATCAGTCCCCGGAACAGCACGAGCGGATGGGCCAGCGTGCGCAGGGACGGGCGCCATCCCCCGAGCCATGCGACCGCCACCACCAGGACGATGCTCATCAGGCCGCGCAGGAACAGGATCTCGGGGATGGTGATCCGCTCCGTCAGCAGCTTCACCAGCGTATCGCCGACCGACCAGAAGGCGACCGCGCCGATGACCAGGGCGGCAGCCCTGAGATTGTCCTTGCGGAGGGGAACGACCTTGCTTGGATCCATCAGGCCGCCTGCATCCGCACGCGCTCGCGGTAGAAGATGAGGCAGCCCGACGCCACGATGAGGAGCGTGCCGGCCAGGTCCCAGCGGTCCGGGACGTCCTGCCAGATCAACAGGCCCAGGATCATGGCGGTCAGGATCGACAAATAGCGGATCGGTGCCAGGAAGCTGATCTCGCCCAGGCGGCTGGCGCGGATATAGGCGAAGAGTGCCAGGGCCGTGATGAGGGCCGAGCCGCCCAGCACCGCCACGAGCGCGAGGGACACATTCGACCAGGGGGCCGCCGGGAGCGAGACGAAGCCGCTTCCCATCATGGCGCTGGCCGTGGAAACCGCCACAACGCCGCTCGGGAGGTCGTGGGGGAGCCTGCGAGTGACCAAGTCCCTGCCCGCGGACAGAAGTGCGGCCAGCAGGGGCAGCAGGAGGGCCGGCTCGAACGCCGTGGAGCCCGGCCGGATCGCGACCAGGATCCCGATGAAGCCCACGACCACGGCCGACCAGCGCCAGATCCCCACGCGCTCGCCGAGCACGGCGGCGCCGAGGGCGGTCGCCAGCAGCGGCGTCGTGAAATACAGGGCGGTCACGGTCGCGATCGGAAGGAGCATCAGCGACGTGAACATTGCCCAGGACAGGGTCGCCTCGAACAACGCGCGCACGAGGTTGGTGGGCTCCAGCACCTGCCGGGTGGACCAGATCGGCAGCTGCGACCGGAACACGATCAGGTAGATCAGGACCATGAACACCCCGCGCACGGCCAGGATCAGGCCGATCTGGGCGCCGCCGCCCGTCAGCACCTTCACCAGCGCGTCGTTGAGCGTGAACAGGGTCGACGCTGCCGCCATCAGCAGTGCGGCGCGAAGATTGTCGGTGGCGATAGGCAGGGTGGGCTCCGGCGCGGACGACGTCCGGTAGCCTGCCCGGGGAACGCATGGCAAGCGCGACCCTTGCATCCATCTGCGGGATGACAGCGTTCATTCAGGAAGAATGAAGTAGGATCCATCGGGGTCGGGTGGCCGGTCCGGACGGGCTGGCGTGACATGGTCGGAGAGGTGCGATGCGCAGGTTGGTGATGGCGACGCTGATGGCCGGATCGCTGGTCGGCTGCTCGACCGGGCCCAGCTACAATCTGTACGCCGACAACACCAAGTCGACCTGGGGCACCGTCCTGGGCGGTGCCGGTGGCGGGCTGCTCGGCGCCTCGCTGGGGGAGGATGCCGATGGCGACCGGGCGCTGGTCTACACGGCGATCGGCACGCTGCTCGGTGCGATGATCGGCAACTCCGTCGGCCAGTCGCTGGATGCGGCGGATCGCGACTATGCCGAGCACGCCGCCAGCGAGGCGCTGGAGTACAACCGCTCCGGCTCGGCCTCGTCATGGCGCAATCCCGACACGGGACATTACGGCTACACCACCCCGATCCGCACCTACGGGTCGAACGGCCAGGACTGCCGGGACTTCGAGACCACGATCTATGTCGACGGCCGGCCGGAGACCGCACGCGGGACCGCCTGCCGGCAGCCGGACGGCACCTGGCGCGTCGTCGGTTGAGGAGAGGCGATCAGGAGCCGGCCTGCTTCATGTAGGCTTCCGTCAGCCAGGCGAAGTCCTCGAATGCCGGCAGCTGCTCGTAGCTGTGGACGGCTGGCGTGGTTGCCCAGGGGAGCTTCTCGCTCGTCCAGGTCTCGACATAGGGCGTGAACCAGCCAGGGTTGTCGAGCATGGTCGGGCGGAGGTTGACGAACCAGTCCATGCCGTCCGCCCGCGTGAACATCCAGCTCTTGCAGTGCGGGCAGAAATAATGCCGGTGGGCACCGTGCAGCCCGCCGATGACGGGCTCGCCCTGCGTGACGGTGAACCCGTCTCTGGGAATGGCCGCACTGAGCGAGTAGGCGCTGGCGGACATGCGCTGGCAGCCCGTGCAGTGGCAGGCCATGGCGAGTAGCGGCGGCTCGCTGATCCGGATGCGGACCTGGCCGCAGCGGCAGCCGCCGTCCTGGGGAAATGGTGGATAGCTCATCGGCTTGCCTTCTCCTGAGCCGGCGATCGCCATGCCGCGATGTGAAGGCCGTGGATCGCGAGGGCGACCGTCCAGCGGTGGATCGGACCACGGAAGACCGGAACCATGGATGCCGGTCGGTGCCTCCGCCCCGCTACCCTTGCTCGAAGCCCTCCAGCACGCCCACCGCGTTCACCCCGATCTCCTCGACCGCATAGCCGCCTTCCATGACGAAATGGGTCGGCAGGTCCAGGCGCGCGATCCGGCGGCCGATCAGCGGGAAGTGGTCCGTTTCCAGCCTGAAATGCGAGATCGGGTCCTTGGCGAAGGTGTCGACGCCCAGCGAGACCACGACCGCGTTCGGCCGATAGGCAACCAGGCGGGCGCAGGCCGCTTCCAGGGCCTCGTTCCAGGACGGCCAGGCGGTGCCCCAGGGGAGGGGATAGTTGACGTTGAAGCCTTCGCCCGCCCCGGCGCCGGCCTCGTCGGCATGGCCGAGGAAATAGGGATATTCCTGCTTCGGATCGGCGTGGATGTTCAGGACCAGCACGTCGGCGCGGTTGTAGAAGATTTCCTGGGTGCCGTTGCCGTGATGGTAGTCAACATCCAGGATTGCCACTCGGTTGGCGCCCTGGTCCAGCAGGTGCTGGGCGGCGATGGCGGCATTGTTGAAATAGCAGTAGCCGCCGAAAAAGTTGCTGCCGGCATGGTGGCCGGGCGGGCGGCAGAGCGAGAAGATGGCACGCTCGCTGCCGCGTGCGATGGCGGCGGCACCGGTCAGGGCGACGTTGGCGCCGGCGCGGATCGCCCGCCAGGTGCCGCCGGTGATCGGCGTGCCGGCATCGATTGAGTAGTAGCCGAGCTTGCCGTCGATCGCGTCCGGCAGGACGCGGCGCAGCCCCGGCGTGGGCCAGACCAGCGGCAGGGCGTCATAGTTGCCATGCACCTTGACCCACTCGTCCCAGGCGGTTTCGAGGAAGGCGACATAGTCGGGGGCATGAACCCGGCGGATCGGTTCCAGACCGAACTCGACCGGCGCCTCGACGGGGCCGAGCCCGACCGCCTCGACCCTTGCCCGCACCAGTTCCGCGCGCTCCGGCTTCTCGAAGCAGGGCTGCAGCTGCCCGTCAATCAGTTCGGAGCGTCCGTGGTGCAGGGCATGGTCCGGGCTGAAGATCGTCCTCACGCACGGTCTCCGATGGTCACTTCCTCCACCTTCACATGGCCGGCGGGCCAGGGCCCGGGCCAGACCTCGAAGCCTTCCCGGCGGCGACGGCGGATCTCGCCCACCGGCAGGTCGCGGGCGATCAGCACGTCCCCGCCAGCATCGCGCGGCTCCAGGAAGGCGAAGATGCCGGTGTCGCCGAACATGGCCTCGCAGGGGCCGTAGACGGCAGCGCCGCTGAAATTGGTGCGGGGTTCCGGCAGGAGTACCGTGCCGACGCAGCCGACAACGCCCACCAGCGTGCCGAGCTCGATCGCGCGTGCCTTGGCGCAGCCGAACACGCGATGGTAGCCCGACCGCTTCGCCGTGTTCGAGGGGACGAGCAGCAGGTCGATGTCCAGGCCGGACAGGATCGTCGACAGGGCGGGCAACTCGACGTCGAGACAGATCAGCATGGCGATGCGCAGGCCTCGCCAGGTGGCGACGCGAACGGTCGAGCCGGTCGCCAGCGCCCAATCGTTCGGGTCCTTCTCGGAGGGGACCAGGCAGAGCTTGTCGTGGGTGAGCAGCGTGCCGTCGGGGAAGACCATGTAGGCGCGGTTGACGAAGCCCGCGCCCGCGGCGGCCGGTCCCGACCAGGTGCCAGCCACGAGCGCCACCCCATGCCGGGCCGGCAGGTCCCGCACCCTTTCGAGCAGGCCGGCACCCGTTTCCGCCATGAACCGGGGCTCGTCGTTGGGCTTGAGCGACGTGCCGCCCCACAGCAGCGTCTGCTCGACGTTCCATTCCGGCAGCACCAGGATTGACGCCCCGGCCGCAGCGGCCTCGGCCATCCTGCGGTCGATCCGCGCCGCCAAGACGTCGAGGTCGGCCGGCTGGTCGCCTGCGTCGTAGGCCCAAAGGGCCAGGCTGATCCGCTCCACCACGCTCTCCCGCCAACTGTGCGACGGCGGTCGCTATAGCGGGTGGTGGTGTTCGGTTAAAGGATGGAGGGGCCAAGTTCGGCAGCGAAGGATTCGTCCCTGCTCCGAAAAGAATGAGGCAGGGACATCGCCCTGCCTCATGCTGAGCCTCAAGGGAAAGATCCCCCTGGTCCCGCTTAGCTCTCTAGCTTGCAGACAACCGCATGAGCGATCACCCATGCACCATCGTAAGGCGCGCTGGACGAGGTAAGCGGAAGTGTGACGCTGTAGCCGTCCACCTCAGGATCGAAATACTGCGTGTGACCATACTGGCCGGGCGCCACAGTCGTAGGCTTGGCGTCGTCGGCGTAAACGTGCAGCTCCTTCATCACGAAACCATCGAACAGATCATACGTAATGGTAGCTTCCGAACCATCCCACGTGATGGCCAACTGACCAACCTTGGTGCCGTTGCTCGTCCTATTGAGGCCTGCTCCGGCCCAGATGTCATAGTAGTTCGGGGTTCCTGAAGTTGTGTTGACCAAGTTGATCGCCCAACCCCAGCGATTCTTGCTGAGCCTCAGGCTATCGAGGCTTTCTGGGTTGCTCTTGCTATCAGTCGTGAAGACAAACTGACCCTTGGCGAAGGCGGTCTGGCAGTTCTCCAGGACAGGGGTTCCTTCGTCACAGCATACGCTGTAGACGCCATAGTACCACCAGCGACCCGGCTCCTCGACGTTGATTGGTTTGTCGCCGCCAAACGCTGTCTGATCCGCCGTATTGCCACCGGAGTCCTCGACGTTTTTCACCTCAGCGTGAGTTACGACATATAGTTTTAGGCCGCATGCCTTAGTGATGTCTGTAATAGAGAGATCAGCTAGTAGAATCTTGAAAGTATATTCGGTTGTTCCGGTTGCATCGGGAAAAGGAGATTTGCCGGTGATGAATGGGAACT
The DNA here is from genome assembly GCF_036263595.1 of Geminicoccus sp. Classification (NCBI taxonomy): domain Bacteria; kingdom Pseudomonadati; phylum Pseudomonadota; class Alphaproteobacteria; order Geminicoccales; family Geminicoccaceae; genus Geminicoccus; species Geminicoccus sp. The sequence goes on from NZ_DATAGQ010000152.1 coordinate 9,517, forward strand.
GGCCCGGGATCGGTATCCCAGCATTAGGTCCATTCTTCACTGCCGGAAGAAGGGTCAGATCCGTACCAGCCCAGAGATGAAGCGTTCCGAACTTCGCAGTGGGCTGAGTAGTCGTATCCAGCTTGTAGGTCACGTATAGGTAAGTCGTGTCATTGCTGACGGTCACCGTGCCGACCTTGATGGTCTGGCCGGCTGTAAGATCCCATACAGTTGGGACGCATGTTGCTTGTGCGAGACTGATGCCTGTACTTGACGCTACAATAGCAGCAGTCAGAATAGTCGTCGAACGCAGTAAGGAGCGCCTCAACATTTAATTTTCCTCCCGCCGGAAATATCGGTCAACAATGCCTGTCGCAGGCGGAGCACATATTATAGTTGGCTCAGAATTGCTGGCCAATTTCCGTGCTGTACCAATCTCGTGCACTCAAAACTTAATCGAGTATGCACGGCGATGTCAGGGTAGTTTACTCCTGTACTATGACGCAAGAGGAATTGTCGCCTTATGGTTATGCACTTGTCTGCAGATATACACTATAGAAGTGTATTACACGCGAACCTGCAAACGATGGTAGGCATCGCCGGGCTTGCCCGCGGCTCAGACGACCGAAGCACAGGGCGTGACACACTGGCGGAATCGCAGTGGTCGGAAAGTCCAGGTGGTTATTTCCTGATCTAGAACCGGGTCGTCAGCTCGGTCAGCCATGCCGGCGAGGCATCGACCAGGATGGTCTCGATGCGCTTGTCCAGGCCCGTCAGGACGGCGGTGCCCATGACCAGCAGCAAGATGCCGAGCGCGATCTTCGCGCCGTTGCCGGTGCTCTGCAGCCGGCGGCGCCAGCGCAGCATCGCCTCGCGGGACAGCGTCCCCAGCAGGAGCAGGGGCAGGGCGGCGCCAATGCCGAACGTGAGCATGGTCGCTGCCACCGCGGGCAGGTCCTGGCCCTGGGCGGCCAGGACGGACGTCGCGCCCAGGGTCGGGCCGACGCAGGGGCTCCAGACGGCACCGAGCAGCAGGCCCACGCCGAACTGGCCGCCGAGGCCCGTGCTGGAGAAACCGCCGAAACGATGCTCCGTCCAGCCCCCGAGCGAGCCGGCAGCCACGGCGAAGCGTGCCTGGAGCGGCGGCATCACCAGGACCAGGCCGATCGTCAGGATCATGAAGGCGGCGAAGTAGCGGAACAGGCCGGCATCCAGGCCGATGGAGAAGCCGATCGTGGCGACGAACAGGCCGACCGCGACGAAGGACAGCGCCAGGCCAGCCGCCAGGGCGGCCGGGCCATAGCGGTGCTCGCTGGCGGCGGTGCCGAGCACGATCGGCAGCAGCGGCAGCACGCAGGGCGAGAGCACCGACAGGATGCCGGCGAGCAGGGCCAGGCCCAGGGTCGCGATCATGGGATCGTGGTGCTCAGGCGGTCTTGCCGAGCAGAGCGGCGATCGAATCCTGGTTCGTGTCGCCCACCGAGCGGCCGACCTCCTGGGCTCCCTTGAACGCGATCAACGTGCTCTGCATCCGGGCGCCCAGGCTGCGAACGACGTCCTTCTGGCTGTCGAAGTCGACCTCGAGGATCACGAGGTCGGCGAATTCGGGCCGGGCCGCCAGCTCCTCCAGGATCGGCCGCTGCGCCTTGCAGGTCGGGCACCATGGTGCGGTGATGTCCACCAGGATCGGCTTGCCCTGTTCCTGCGCCTTGGCGAAGGCCTGCTCCGTATAGGCCATCGTCTCGGCGGCGAATCCGGCGGCGCTCCAGACGCAGAAGGCCGGCACGGCGAGGGCAAGGAGGAGTCGACGGCTCAGTGGCATGGAGCGCTCCAGCTTCCGGGATGAAGAAGTCGTTCATCCCTACGCTGGGGATCGGCTTACGGTTACATCGTCGCGCTCAGGGCTGGTCCGGGGGCTCGTCCAGGGCGGCACGTGCGATCTCCATGGGGAAGCCGTGGCCGATCAGCTTGGCGAGGTCGGCGCGGCGATATTGCGCGCGTTCCTCCTCCGGCCGATGCCAGCCCAGCCGCCGCTTGCGCACGAAGGCAGCCGCCGCGGCCGCTTCCGGCTCCGGCACCTCGTCCGTCAGGGACTCGTAGGCAGCCTCGACGGTGGTGCGATCGACACCCTGCCTCGCCATGTGATGCCGGATGCCCAGCTTCGACACGCCCCTGGCCACGAGGCTGCGTCCACGGCCGCGGGCGAACGCCGCATCGTCGACATAGCCCAGCTCCGCCAGGCGTTCGATCGCCCGGTCGATCGGCCGCTCGTCGATCGCGGTCGGATCGGCCGACGGGTCGGGCGGACGAAGCTTAGCCAGCTTGCGCAGCAGCACGCGGCGGACCGAGGCGCGGCTGGCCGAGATGCGGGCGAGGTAGCGCAGCCCGGCCGTGAAGAGTTCCCGGACGAGCTTCGCCTCGTCCGGATCGACCTCGGATTCGCTCACTTCTTCAGGCGCGTGAACACCCGGTTGCGCAGCTCGCGGGTCTTCTCGCCGCACTCGCGCGCGGGCTTGAGCCGGTCGGCATATTCGGGCGGGGCGACGACGGCCGGGTCATTGGCCAGGGCGGGCTCCATGAACTCAGTCGATCCCTTGATGCCATTGTTGTAGCCGGTGAAGTTGGATGCCTGGGCAATGTTCTCCGGCTTCATCATCCAGGCCAGGAACTTCCTGGCGCCCTCCTTGTTCGGCGCGCCCTTCGGGACCACGAAATTGTCCTGCCACATGGTGATACCCTCCTTGGGGTATACGTAGATCACGCTCGGCTTGTTCATCTTGGTGCGGTGCGCCGAACCGTTCCACTGGTGATGCATGATCACCTCGCCGGCGGTCATCCGCTCGATGGCACCGTCGGACTGGTACATCGCCAGGAAGGGCTTCTGGTTCTCGAGCACGGCCAGGATCTTCTGGGCGTCCTTGCTGTCCTCGCTGCAGACATCGATCCCGGTGAAGTAGGCGGCCGCGTTCCAGAGCTCGACCTCGTCGTTGAGGGCGGCGATCTGGCCCCTCAGCTCTTCGGGCGGCTCGAAGAAGGATTTCCAGCTTTCCTCGAGCTTGCCGCCCGGTACACGGGCGCTGTCGTAGGTGAAGCCGGTCGTGCCCCACATGTAGGGTATGCTGTACTGGCGGCCGGGATCGAACCAGGGGTCGGTGAACTTCTCGTCGACGTTGGAGAAGCCATCGAGCGTTTTCGCGTCGAACGGTTCCAGCAGGTCGGCCTGGATCATCGTGCCGACCATGTAGTCGCTCGGCACCACGACATCATAGCCCGTGGCCCCTGCCTGCAGCTTGGCGAGCAGAGTCTCGTTGGAGTCATAGACGTCCAGGACGACGGTCGTGCCGGTTTCCGCCTCGAACTTCTTCAGGAGCTCCGGCGGCGTATAGTTGGTCCAGCTGTAGAGATTGACCGTGTCGGCCTGCGCGCCGGCGGTCCCACCGACCAGCAGGGCGACGGCCGCAGTCGTCGCCAGAAACTTGTTCATCCCTGCTCACCCTGTGTCGAGCCCTGTCCCATCGCCCACGATCTTGGCGACGGATGCGGCGGGACGGAAGCGGATTGATGGAGAGGCCTCGCTCGCGGACCGACGGATCGGACGCAGAATGCCCCACCTGCCGGCTTCTCCGGTTCCAAGGATGACGGGCTTTGGCTAGCGTCGCCCGCGGCAAAGAGGGGAACGCCATGAATCTGATCGGCCTTGTCGGCCGTTTCATCGCGCTGGTCGGGTCGGGCACGGTCCTGGTCCGGCACCGGGGCGGCCCGCCAGCTGTGCAGGCCGTGGGCACCACGCCGGCGATCCCGCCAGCCAGGTCCCAGGGCAGCATCCCGACGCTCAAGATGCCGACGGCCAAGGGATGGCCGCAGGGGCAGACGCCGGTGGCGGCGCCAGGGCTCAAGGTCAATGCATTCGCAACGGGACTGAAGCATCCGCGCTGGATCCAGGTGCTGCCCAACGGCGACGTGCTGACCGCCGAAGCGCTGACCATCGCGAACCCGATCAAGGGTGCCGTCGACCTCGCCATGTTCAGCACGATGCAGCGGGCCGCGGCCGTGGGCGAAAGCCCGAACCGCATCACCCTCTTGCGCGACAAGGACGGGGACGGCGTGGCCGAGACCCGGAGCGTCTTCCTGGACAAGCTGAACCAGCCGTTCGGCATGGCGCTCCTGGGGAGCACCTTCTATGTCGGCAACACCGACGGCCTGATGGCCTTCCCCTACGACGCCGGTGCCGACCGCATCACCGGGCCCGGGCGCAGGCTGACCCAGTTCAAGCCAGGCGGGCACTGGACCCGCAGCATCCTGCCGAGCCCGGATGGCTCGAAGCTGTATATCGGCGTGGGCTCGCTCAGCAACATCGCCGAGAACGGCATGCAGGTCGAGGAAGGCCGTGCTGCGATCTACGAGTTCGACGTGGCGAGCGAGACGAGCCGCATCTTCGCATCGGGTCTGCGCAATCCTGTCGGCCTGGCCTGGGAGCCGACCACCGGCGTCCTCTGGACTGTGGTCAACGAGCGCGACGGCCTGGGCGACGAGACCCCGCCCGACTACCTGACCTCGGTCCAGGACGGCGGCTTCTATGGCTGGCCCTACTGCTACTGGGGCAAGACGGTGGACGACCGGGTACCGCAGGACCCCACCCTGGTCGCAAGAGCCATCCAGCCCGACTACGCCCTGGGCGGTCACACCGCGTCGCTCGGCCTTTGCTGGCTGCCGGCCGGTACGCTGCCCAACTTTCCCGACGGCATGGTGATCGGCCAGCACGGCTCCTGGAACCGCAGCAAGCTCAGCGGCTACCGCGTCGTGTTCGTCCCCTTCGAGAACGGGCGCCCGTCGGGCCCGCCGCGCGACATCCTGACGGGCTTCCTCGCACCTGACGAGAGCGTGTCCTATGGCCGGCCCGTGGGCGTGACGATCGGACCGGACGGCTCGCTGCTGATAGCAGATGACGTGGGCGACGTGATCTGGCGCGTGACCGGCGCGTAGTTCCGGTTGGCAGCGGCCGGGTCACCGCCTGACCCGGCCGACCAGCCATGACGCCGCCACGAACAGGATCGAGATCGCCAGCATCAGGGCGGAGACGGCGTTGACCTCCGGCGAGATGCCGATGCGGATCATGCCGAAGATGTAGATCGGCAGGGTCGTGGCACCGGCGCCCGCCACGAAGTAGGTGATCACGAAGTCGTCCAGGCTGATGATGAAGGCCAGCATCGCGCCGGAGATGATGCCGGGCCAAAGCTGCGGGAGCACGATGCGGACGAAGGTCTGGCGTCGGTTCGCGTAGAGGTCCTGGGCGGCTTCCTCCAGGCGCGGGTCCATGCCCTCCAGCCGGGCACGGATCGGCAGATAGGCGAAGGGGATGCAGAACACGGTGTGCGCCAGGATCACCGTGCCCAGGCCCAGGCGAAAGCCCAGCATGATGAAGAACAGGAGCGTCGCCACGGCGGTAACGATCTCCGGCACGATCAGCGGCAGGCTGATCAGCGCGTTCACGCCGTCCTGCCCGGGAAAGCGCGCGCGGTTCATGCCCAGTGCCGCCAGCGTCGCGATCACCGTCGAGAGCACCGTGGCGGTGATCGCCACGGTCAGGGAGTTGCGGAACGCCCGGACCAGATCCGCATTGTCCAGCACGATGCCGAACCAGCGCGTGCTGAAACCGGTCCAGATGGTGGCCTGCTGGTTGTCGTTGAAGGCCAGCGCCAGCAGCACCACGATCGGCGCATAGAGAAACACGAAGAAGAACCATGATACCGGCTTCAGGCCGGGAAAGCGGAACAGGGGGTTTCTGGCAGGGTCGGTCATGGTCAGGCGGCTCCCGGTGCACGGCGGTAGCGCCAGAGGTAGAACATCATCGCGAGCAGCACCGCGGCCAGCAGGGCCATGGAGAGGGCAGCACCGAACGGCCAGTTGCGGGCAGCACCGAACTGGCTCTGGATCAGGTTGCCGATCATCAACGCCTTGCCGCCGCCCAGCAGCTCCGGCGTCACAAAGGCGCCGAGGCAAGGGATGAAGACCAGGATGCAACCGGCGGCGATGCCCGGCATCGCCAGGGGGATCACGACCCGGCGCAGGGCACGCCAGCGGTCGGCGCCCAGATCATAGGCCGCCTCGACCAGGCGCCAGTCCATCTTCTCCAGGCTGGCATAGATCGGCAGCACCATGAACGGCATGAATGTGTAGGTCAGGCCGACCGCGATCGAGAAGGTCGAGTAGAGGACGCCCATGGGCTCGTTGCGCAGGCCCAGGCCCATCAGGACCTGGTCGATCAGCCCGTTGTTCCGGAGCAGCAGGATCCAGGCATAGTTGCGGACCAGCAGGTTGGTCCAGAACGGGATCGTCACCAGGAAGATCAGGATGTTGCGCCGTCGCTCCGGCTGCAGCGCCATGAAGAGCGCGGTCGGGAGCCCCACCGCGAGGGTCAGCACGGTGGTAAGCGCCGCCAGCCAGATGGAGCGAAAGAAGATCTGCAGGTAGTCGGTGTTCAGCAGCAGGCTGTCGTCCAGGTCCCGCTCGAACAGGAACTGGACATAGGGCTCGCTCGTGAAGCTCCCCCAGCTGACGCCGCCGCCGCTGCCGCGCTCCATGAAGGAGATCGCGGCCATGATGGCGACCGGCACCAGCATGAAGAAGCCGATCGTCAGCACGGACGGGGCGATCAGCCAGGCCCGCCGCCGGCCCTCGCCGGTCTGTCTTGCCATGGCGTCAGTCCCCCACCACGCGGATGGCTTCTGGCGGGATGCGCACCCGCAGGGGCGACCCGGGCTCGATGCCGCCGATGGCGCCTCGCCTATTCTGGACCCGTGCCTGGAGCTCGGTCCCGTCGGGCAAGGCGACGGTGCAGATCGTGTCGTTGCCGACATAAAGGATGGTGCGCATGATGGCCGGCATGCCCTGGCCCTCCTCGCGGACGAGATCGACGCGCTCGGGCCGTACCGCCAGCGTCACGTCCGAGCCGGCGCCAAGGCCGGGGATGGCGATGCCCTCCAGCTCCGTGCCCGAGGGCAGGCGATAGAGGGCGCGGCCTCCGATCGATTCCAGGCAGCGCGCTGCCAGGAAGTTGGTCTCGCCGATGAAGTCGGCGACGAAGCGGGAGGTCGGCTGCTCGTAGATCTCGGTGGGCGTGCCGATCTGCAGGATCCGTCCGCCGCTCATCACCGCGATCCGGTCCGACATGGTCAGCGCTTCCTCCTGGTCGTGGGTCACGAACACGAAGGTGATCCCGGTCTCGTGCTGGAGACGCTTCAGCTCGATCTGCATTTCGCGGCGCAGCTTCAGGTCCAGGGCGGAGAGCGGCTCGTCCAGGAGGAGGACCTTGGGCTTGCCGGCAAGCGCCCGGGCCAGCGCCACACGCTGCTGCTGGCCTCCCGAGAGCTCGCGCGGCAGGCGCTTCTCGAAGCCGTTGAGCCGGACGAGGTCCAAGGTGCGGCGCACCTCGGCGTTGATCTCGCTCCTGGGACGGTTCTGCATCTCCGGCGCGAAGGCGACGTTGCGCTGGACGTTGAGGTGCGGGAACAGCGCGTAGGACTGGAACACCGTGTTCACCGGCCGGCGGAACGGCGGCAGGCTCTCGATACGCTGCCCGTGCAGATAGAGCTCGCCCTCCGTCGGCAGCTCGAATCCCGCGATCAGCCGGAGCAGGGTGGTCTTGCCGCAACCGGACGGGCCCAGCAGCGTGAAGAACTCGTTCTCGCGGATGGTGACGGAGACGCGGTCCAGCGCCGTCACCGCATCGGCCGCCGCTCCGAACCGCTTGGTCAGACTGCGCGCTTCGATCGCGTCGCCCTTCATCCACCCACTCCACGTCACCTGCGTACGCGGACCTTAGCGAAGCGTTGGCCGCAGGAAAGGCGGTCGAACCTGCAGCGCACGCCGCTGCAGCCGAAATCGCAGCGCAGCTCGATCCGGTGGTTGATTCGTCGCGAAAGATCGGATTTTTTAACAGCCAAGCGGACGCGACCAGACGTCCCTGAGGGAGGTGACATGCTGATCGGGATCAACCCGCATCTGAGCGGGGATCTCCTGGCGCTCTTGCGCGACATGGGGCACGGCGACCGGATCTGCCTGGCGGACCGGAACTTCCCTGGCCCGGCCATGGCGGCGGATGCCGGCGTGCCGCTGATCCGCACCGACCTGGACACGGTCGGCATCGGCCGGGCGATCCTGTCGGTCTTCCCGCTGGACGGGTTCGTGCGCCATCCGGTCATGCGCATGGAGATCTCCGGCGCGCCGGACGAGATGAACGAGGCCCACACGGCCTTCCTCGGCATGATGCACGAGGTGGCTGGGCCGCACTGGACGATGGGCTCGATCGAGCGGTTCGCGTTCTATCCGGAATCGACCAGATGCCGAGCGATCGTCTGGACGCTCGACAACCGCGCCTATGCGAACTTCATCCTGACCAAGGGCGTGATCGCGGCGGGCGGCAAGGTCGCCGTGCCCGGCCCCGCCGAGAAGAAGGCGCTCGGCCTCGACTGAGCCGCAAAGCGCGAGAGAACTGGGAGGCAGACGGATGCATCGGACCTCGATCGGCACCTGGGCCTACAATGTGGGTCCCTATGGCGCCAACCCGATCCCGTTCGACGAGGTGCTGAGCAAGCTGGCCGAGCTGAAGTTCGACGGGTTGGAACTTGGCGGCTTCAACGGCTATCCCAACCCGCAGAACCATCCGACCAAGGACGATCGCGCGGCCCTGGTCGACAAGGTGAAGAGGCACGGGCTTGCCTTCTCCGGCTTCGCGCAAGACCTCTGGTCGCAGCAGCTCCTGAACACGCGCGACACCACCGACTATCGGTTGGCGTTCAAGGAGAACGCCCAGTTCGCGCAGGACCTGGGCATCAAGGGGATCCGGGTCGACACGGTGCAGCCGCCGACGATCCATCGCGAGGCCGACTATGACGACCTCATGAAGCGGCTGGTCGAGACCTGGGACTGGTGCATCAAGACCGCGGGCGACCACGGCCTCTATGTCACCTGGGAGTTCGAGCCGGGCTTCGCCTTCAATAAGCCGTCGGACGTGCAACGGGTGCTGGACAAGCTGCAGCACGACAATTTCGGCGTGATGTACGACACCTGCCATGGCCAGATGATCGCGGTGAACGGCACACGGCAGGAAGGCAAGAAGGAGACGCTGAAGGGCGGCCAGCTGGAGTTCATCCAGCGCCTGTCCGGGCGGATCAACCACATCCACCTGATCGACAGCGACAACACCTGCCACAAGGACGCCGAGGGCAACGACGAGACCAGCGCCCATCCGCCGTTCGGCGAGGGTGTCTTGAACTTCGACGAGCTGGTGCCGGCGCTGGCCAAGGAGAAGGTGGGGCACGACTGGTGGACGGTCGACCTGTGCTTCTGGCCGGAAGCCTGGCCCTCGACCGAGAAGTGCAAGGCCGCGCTCGACGAGCTCAACAAGAAGTACGGGTGAGGCTGCCATGCTGCTGGGTTTCAACCTGCTGCTGTGGACGACCCACGTCACCCAGGAGCATTTCCACCTGTTCGAGGAGATCAGAAAGACTGGCTATGACGGCGTCGAGCTGCCGATCTTCGAGGGCGACCCCGAGCATTTCCGCAAGGTGGGCCAAGTCGCCAAGGATGCCGGCCTGCGGATAACGGCCGTGACCGTGCTGCCGGACGAGCAGACCTCCGCGATCAGCCCGGATCCGGCATCACGGGCGAACGCGTTGAAGCGGCTGCACTGGGCATTGGACTGCCTGTCGGCCGCCGGCGGCGAGCTGCTGTGCGGCCCGTTCTATCAGCCGCTCGGCGTGTTCACGGGCGAGCCGGCCACGACCGAGGAGCGGGCCGGCATCGTCGAGGTGCATTCACAGGCTGCCGACTATGCCGCGAAGCTGAACCTGAAGCTCGCCGTGGAGCCGCTCAACCGGTTCGAGTGCCATGCGCTGAACACGGTCGAGGACACCGCAGCGGTCGTGACGAAGGTCGCTCGACCCAATTACGGGATGCTCTACGACACGTTCCACCAGAACATCGAGGAAAAGGATCCGGTTGGGGTGATCCTGCCGAACATCGCGCAGATCAACCACGTGCACGTGTCGGAGAACGACCGCGGCACGCCAGGCAAGGGCCACGTGCCATGGGATGCCACCTTCAAGGCGTTCAAGAAGGGCGGCTACCAGGGCTTCTACACCATCGAGGCGTTCGGCCGTGCCTTGCCAGCGCTTGCGGCCGCGACCCGTGTCTGGCGCGACTTCTTCCCTTCCCGGGACGAGGTCTACCGCTTCGGCCATGATTTCCTGCGCGAAGCCCACGCCAAAGCCTGAGGACAGACTGATGAAGACGATGAAAGGGCCGGGCCTGTTCCTTGCCCAGTTCGCCGGCGACCAGGCCCCGTTCAACAGCCTCAAGTCGATCTGCGGCTGGGCAGCAGGCCTGGGCTACAAGGGCGTGCAACTCCCTGGCTGGGACACGCGCCTGATCGACCTGGCAAAGGCGGCCGAGTCGAAGGATTACTGCGACGAGATCAAGGGCACCGCGCAGGAAGCGGGGGTCGAGATCACCGAGATCGCCACCCACCTGCAGGGCCAGCTGGTTGCGGTCCATCCGGCCTATGACGAGGGCTTCGACGCGTTCGCGGCCCTGCATGTGCGTGGCAACCCGAAGGCACGGCAGGAATGGGCGGTGAGCCAGGTGCTGGCCGGGGCCAAGGCCAGTCGCCACATGGGCCTGGACGTCCATGTCACCTTCAGCGGGGCGCTTGCCTGGCCGTACATCTATCCCTGGCCGCCGCGCCCGGCCGGGCTGATCGACACCGCCTTCGACGAGCTGGCCAAGCGCTGGAAGCCGATCCTGGACGCGCATGAGGAAGTGGGCGTCGACCTGGCCTTCGAGATCCATCCGGGCGAGGACCTGTTCGACGGCGCGACGTTCGAGATGTTCCTGGCGCGGGTGGGCAACCACCAGCGATGCAACATCAACTACGACCCCTCGCATTTCTGCCTGCAGGGCCTGGATTACCTGGCGTTCATCGAGCACTACCACGAGCGCATCAAGGCGTTCCATGTGAAGGACGCCGAGCTCAACACGTCGGGCAAGCAGGGCGTCTATTCCGGCTTCCAGGACTGGCCGCACCGGGCGGGACGGTTCCGCTCGCTGGGCGACGGGCAGGTCGATTTCGGCGCGATCTTCAGCCAGCTGGCCGTCTACGACTATGACAGCTGGGCGGTGCTGGAGTGGGAGTGCGCGATCAAGAACAGCATGGATGGCGCGCGCGAGGGTGCCGAGTTCATCGCCAACCACATCATCAAGGTGAGCGAGGGCAGCTTTGAGGACTTTATCGGCCAGGGCGCCGATACCTCGGTGGCGCGCCGCTCGCTCGGCCTGGATCGCTAGGAGCGGATGAATGGTCGGTGAGAGCAGCCAGGCCAAGGCGTCCCGGCGCAAGCTCAGGCTCGGCATGGTCGGCGGCGGGCAGGGGGCGTTCATCGGCGCCGTCCACCGCCTGGCCGCGCGGATGGACGACCGCTACGAGCTGGTGGCCGGCGCCTTTTCCTCCACGGCGGAGAAGTCGAAGGCGTCCGGGGCGGAACTGGGCCTGCCGGAGGCGCGCTGCTACGGCAGCTATGCCGAGATGGCCCAGCGCGAGGCGCGGCTGAAGGAGGGCATCGACGTCGTCGCGATCGTCACGCCCAACCATGTGCACGTGCCGGCGGCGCTGGAGTTCGTCCGGCGCGGCATCCACGTCATCTGCGACAAGCCGCTGACCGTGGGCCTGCGTGAAGGCAAGCGGCTGGCCGACGCGCTGGCCAAGCAGCCCGACGTCGTGTTCGTCCTGACGCACAACTATACGGGCTACCCGATGGTGCGGCAGGCGCGGCAGATGGTGGCGGACGGGCTCCTGGGGAAGATCCGGCTGGTCCAGGCCGAGTATGCCCAGGACTGGCTGACGACCAAGCTGGAAGACAGCGGGCAGAAGCAGGCGGCCTGGCGTACCGATCCCAAGCAGTCCGGCCCGGTAGGCGCGGTCGGCGATATCGGCACGCATGCGATGAACCTCGGCGCCTTTATCAGCGGGCTGACCTTGAGCGAACTGGCAGCGGACCTCACCAGCTTCGTCGAGGGACGGGTGCTGGACGACAATGCCCACGTCATGCTGCGCTTCGAGGGCGGTGCCAAGGGCATGCTCTGGGCCTCGCAAGTGGCACCCGGCAACGAGAACCGGCTGGTCGTGCGGGTCTATGGCGAGAAGGGTGGCCTGTCCTGGTCGCAGGAGGATCCGAACTACCTGCAGTTCGCGCCCTATGGCGAGCCGCCCCGCCTGATCACGCGGGGCGGTGCCGGATCGGGGCCGGTCGCCGGCCGGGTGACCCGGGTGCCGCCCGGGCATCCGGAAGGGTACCTGGAGGGCTTTGCCAACATCTACACGGATGCGGCGGAGCTGATCTCGGCGAAGATCGAGGGCCGCGCCCCGGACGAGGGGGCGACGCTCGTGCCGGGTATCCGGCAGGGTCTGGAAGGGGTGAAGTTCTGCGAGGCCGTCGTCGAGAGCAGCCGGAAGAACGGTGCGTGGGTGAAGGCTGCCGTGTGAACGGCAGGATCGAGGGAGGCTAAGGAAATAAGATGGCGAAGAAGCCCCTGCGCATCGGCATGGTCGGCTACGGCTTCATGGGCCGGGCACATTCCAATGGCTGGCGCCAAGTCGAGCGGTTCTTTCCCGAGCTTGGCCGGGTTCCCGTCCTGCAGATGGCCTGCGCGCGGGACGAGGGAAAGCTGAAGGCGTTCGCGGATGCCTGGGGCTACACCCAGACCACGACCGACTGGCGGCAGGTCGTCGAATCGCCAGATGTCGACGTGGTCGACATCTGCGTGCCGAACAACCTCCATGCCGAGATCGCGAGCGCTGCGGCCAAGGCCGGCAAGGCCATCACCTGTGAAAAGCCGCTCGCCATGACGGTGGCCGAGGGCGAGCAGATGGTGGAGGCGGTGGAGGCCGCCAAGGTGCCCGCCATGGTCTGGTACAATTATCGGCGCGTGCCGGCCGTGACGCTCGCCAAGCAGCTGGTCGACGAAGGCCGGATGGGCAAGGTGTTCCACTACCGTGCCAACTTCCTGCAGGACTGGACGATCTCGCCGGACGTTCCCCAAGGCGGGGCCGGGGTCTGGCGGCTCGATGTCGAGGCAGCCGGCAGCGGCGTCACCGGCGACCTCTTGGCCCACAACATCGACACGGCGATGTGGCTGAACGGGCCGATCGTGAAGGTGGTGGCCGATACGGAGACCTTCGTGAAGGAGCGCCTCCATGTCGAGACCAAGACGAAGAAGCCGGTCGGCATCGACGATGCCTGCGCCTTCCTGGCCCGCTTCGCCAACGGCTCGATGGGCCTGTTCGAGAGCACCCGCTATGCGCGCGGCCACAAGGCGCTCAAGACGTTTGAGCTGAACGGCGAGGACGCGTCCTTCTCGTTCGACCTGCACGACCTGCAATACCTGAACTTCTTCGAGTACAAGAGCCGCCAGACCGGCGAGAAGGCGGAAGGCCACCTGACCGGCTGGCGCAAGATCCACGTCACCAACGGCGAGCACCCCTACATGAGCCATTGGTGGGTGCCCGGGCTGATCGTCGGCTACGAGCACAGCTTCGTCCATGCCTGCGCCGACTTCGTCGCCGGCTTCGACAACGGGTCGGCGGTGCGGCCGGACTTCAGGGATGCACTGCAGACCCAGAAGGTGTGCGAGGCGGTCCTGCGCTCGGCCAAGAGCGGGCAATGGGAGGAGACCGGCGCGCAGCTTTGATCGAGGTGCGCGCCCTTCAGTGAAGAGACGAATGCGCGTCCGCGCCAACGGAACGACAGGGAGCTAGATCACATGCCAGGCAAGAAGATCCTCATGCTGACCGGCGAGTTCAGCGAGGAGTACGAAATCTTCGTGTTCCAGCACGCCATGGAGGCGGTCGGCCATACTGTGCACGTGGTGTGCCCGGACAAGAAGAAGGGCGAGTTCATCAAGACCTCGTTGCACGACTTCGAGAACGACCAGACCTATACCGAGAAACCCGGCCACAACCACCTGATCAACCAGACCTTCGCCGAAGTCGATCCTGCCAGCTACGACGCGGTCTACTGCGCCGGCGGGCGCGGCCCGGAATATATCCGGATCGATCCGCGGGTGCAGCGGATCGTCAAGCACTTCCACGACGCGGACAAGCCGATCTTCACGATCTGCCATGGCGTGCAGATCCTGATGGCGGTGGATGGAGTCCTGAAGGGCAGGAAGGTGGCGGCCCTGCAGTATTGCGAGCCGGAAGTGCGGCTGGCCGGCGGCATCTATGTCGACGTGGAGCCGGATGGCGCCTACCGCGATGGCAAGCTCGTGTCCGGCAAGGGCTGGCCGGGGCTGGCGGCGTTCATGCGCGAGTGCCTCGTCGTGCTCGGCACGCATATCGAGCATCGGTGACGCGGGAAGCCATCATGTCCGGGCTTCCCGCCCTGGTTGCGCCCGTAGCGGTGGCATGGCTGCGGCTCTATCCGCGGACGGGGCTGCACGGCCGTCTCGTCCATCAACTGGGCGAGCGGATCGGCCGGGGGGAGCTGGCGCCGGGCGAGGCGCTGCCCCCCATCGACGACATGCTCGAACTATTCGGGGTCAGCCGGACCTCGATCCGTGAGGCGATGCGGGTGCTGGCCGCCAAGGGGCTGATCGAGCTTCGGCAGCGCACGGGCGGCCGCATCCGCCCCATGGCCGACTGGAACCTGCTCGATCCGGACGTACTGGCGTGGATCGATCCGTTCCGGCTGGAGCCGGGCCTGATGGCGGAACTGGTCGAGGTGCGCTTGGCCATCGAGCCGCAGGCGGCCCGCACCGCAGCGCTGCGGGGCACCGAGCAAGATGTGAACCTGATCACCGGCTGCCTCACGACCATGGAGGTCAGCGCGCTCGATCCGGACCTGGCAGCCTTCTACGCGGCGGATCTGGCGTTCCACGCCAGCATCTTCGACGCTTCCCACAATCGCTTCCTCACCCAGCTGGGACGGGCGCTGATGCCAGCGCTCGACCGTGCCTTCGACCTGCATCGCCACCACGTGCTGCGCCGTGCCGATTCCACCCATCTGCGCTGGCGGATCTGCCCGATGCATGCGGCGATCCTCGAGGCCATCCGCGCCCATGACCCGGTCGCGGCGGAGCAGGCAATGAGGCGGGTGATCGAGAACGCGATCAGCGAACTGGCCTATTTCGAGCAGCGGGGACCGAACCCGTGGGACGACGGGGAAGCCGCGCAGGTGCCGGGGTCCGAGGGTGCCGCGCTCGAAGTGCACCCTGGTGAGTAGGGCGAAAAAATCGGACTTTTTCGGCTGGCAAGATCAGGCTACAGTTTGCGCAACAGGGACGGTGTCGGTGCCGAAGAGCCGTAGCAAGCGGTCAATGGCATCTCATCGTGACACAGGGTTGGCTAAATCGCGCAGGTCCGGGAAAGGGCCGCGCACAGGGGGACAGGCTTGTCCGACTTGATCGTGCAGGATGTCGTCAAGCGATTCGGTCGCGTGACCGCCTTGGATGGCATGAGCTTCGACGTCCGCGAAGGCGAGTTCTATTGCCTTCTCGGCCCGTCGTCGGCCGGCAAGACGACCATGCTCCGCGCGATCTCAGGGTTGGAACGGCTGGATGGCGGCACGATCTCGGTTGGCGGCCGCGACATGGCGGCCATGCCGATCCAGGGCCGCGGCATCGCGATGATCTTCCAGACCTTCGCGCTCTATCCCCATCTCACGGTCCGGCAGAACTTCTCCTACCCACTGGAAAGGGCGGGCGTCGCGTCGTCGGAGACTTCCAAGCGGGTAGGGGAGACGGCGGAACTCCTGCGAGTCAGCCACACGCTCGACCGACTTCCGTCGACCCTGTCCGGCGGCGAGCAGCAGCGTGTCGCGATCGGCCGCGCCTTGATCCGGCGGCCGAAGCTGCTGCTGCTGGACGAGCCGCTGACCAACCTGGATGCGAAGCTTCGCCACGACACGCGGGCGGAGTTCAAGCGCCTGCATCGCGAGCTTGGCATGACCATGCTGTACGCGACTCCGGACCAACTGGAGGCCCTCACCATGGGTCAGCGCGTCGGCGTCATGCAGAGTGGCCGGGTCGTCCAGGTGAACACGCCACGCTCGCTCTACGCGGCACCGATGAACACCTATGTGGCCGGCATGGTCGGATCGCCCGCGATCAACCTGGTCAAGGGCAGGGTGACGCGTCGCAACGGTGGCTACTTCGTCGAACTGCCGTTCGGCGCGCTGCCGGCGGACCATTGGGGCATGCACCTGAGCGGTGGTGAACAGGTGCTCTATGGCGTGCGCCCGCATGACGTGCTGCTCGGCCACGAGCCCAGCCGCGGCCCAGGCTTCGACGCCGTGGTTCATCTGACGGAGCCGCTGGGCGACGTCACCTTGCTCGACCTCGAGGTCGGCGGTGCCGCCATGAAGATGGCGCTGCCGGAAGAGCGTGCGGCGAGTATCGGGCCTGGCACGGAGATCCAGGTCACCTTGTCGGCGGCGGACGCGCACTTATTCCACGCCGAGACGGGCGTCCGCATCGCTTGAGCGACGGCCCGTGCGCATGACGTGAATTCGCGAACGGTGCGACCAACGCACCGCCATAGGGAGGTAGAAGCAGATGAAGAAAAGCTGGAGAGGCTGGCTTTACGGTGCCTCGATGATGGCCGTCCTGGTCGGTGGCGCCGGGATCGTGCCGACATCCGCCCAAGCTGCCGACATCACCATCAACATGGCGGCGCCGGACTGGCCGCCGACGCGGTTCATGAAGGAAGAGTTCGACCGGTCGTTCAAGTCGAAGTCCGGCGACAACATCCAACTCGTGATGGACTTCATTCCCTGGCCGAGCTTCTACGAGCGCGTCGCCGCCTCGCTCACCTCGGGTGAGAAGAAGTACCAGATGATCGTGACCGACAGCCAGTGGCTGGGGTCGTTCGTGGACGGCGGGTACTACAAGGACCTGACCGAGATCATGAAGAAAGATCCCGAACTCAGCGCGATCATGAAGGACATTCATCCGGCACTGGTGTCCGCCTACTCGACCTACCCGAACAAGTCGCGCAAGTTCATCGAAGAAAATCCATTCCCGGCGCCGGATACGAGCTATTACGGCTTCCCGCAATTCCCGGACACCTACGTCACCTTCTATCGCCAGGACCTTTTCTGCAACGAGAAGGAGGCGGCGAAATTCCAGGAGACGTTCAACGCCAAGCTGCCCTGCACCTACGAGGACTGGCAGGACGTCGACTGGACGATGTACGAGAACATCGGCAAGCACTTCATGCGCAAGAAGGGCGAGCCGCTGGGCGACGGCGTGGCCGATGACGACTTCTTCGGCATCTCGTACCAGGCCGGCAAGGGCTATGACTTCTCGACCATGCAGGTGAACGCGTTCATCTGGCAGGCGGGTGGTGACATCTGGGACGAGACCAAGCAGCCGGAAGCCCAGGCGGAAGGGGTCGTGAACAGCGACACCAACGTGAAGGCGTTCGAGCACTATCTCAGTCTCATCAAGTACATGCCGCCCGTGGCCGCGACCGGCCAGGCCGACATCTTCGTCATCCAGGACCTGTTCATGCAGGGCAAGGTGGCGTCGACGATCGACTGGGTGGGCCTGGGCGAGCCGGTGCTCGATCCGAAGACCTCGCGCGTGCACGACAAGTCGGCCTTCGCGCCGGCGCCGGGTACCCGCAAGGAAGACGGCACGATCGACCGGACCGGCAATATCGGCGGCCAGCCCTTCGTGCTCACCACCTGGAACAGCCCCGAGGTCGATGCCGCGGGCATCGAGGTCGTGAAGTGGTGGCTGCAGCCGGACACGCAGAAGAAGTTCGTCGCCAATGGCGGCCAGTCCGGCCTGATGTCGGTCATGGCGGATCCGGAGTACGACAGCCTGCGGCCCTGGAACCGTGCCCACAAGGAGATGATCGACTGGCAGCGTGACGTCTGGCACGTGCCGGAATTCTTCGAGCTGCTTACCCAGCAGCAGGAAGAGTTCGACAAGGCGATCACCGGGCAGGTCTCTGCCCAGGAGGCGCTCGACGCGGTGGCCAGGTTCCAGCAGCAGACGCTGGAGGATGCCGGCCGCATCGAGTGAGCCGGTTCCGTTGAAGACTGGGGCGGGTCCGCCATGACCCGCCCCTTCCTTGATGATTGGACCCAGAGATCATGGCGAGCAGCGCTGTCGTCGCGCGTGAGATGAAGTCCGAGGGCGGTTTCCTCGCCTGGCTGCTGGCGCCGCAGCGGCGCGGCCCACTGCTCGTGGCGCCGGCACTCATCGTGCTGTTCTTGATGAACATCTTCCCGCTGCTCTGGTCGTTCGGCCTGAGCTTCTACAATTACAGCGCACGCAAGCGCGAGGCGCCGGACTTCGTGGGGCTGCGGTTCTTCGAACGCGTGGTGACCGACCCGGTCGTCTGGGAGCGCTTCAAGACGACCGCGATCATCGTGTCGAGCTCGGTGCTGCTCCAGCTCGTCGTCGGCTTCCTCCTGGCGATGCTGTTCCAAAAGCAGTTCCCGCTGCGCCGCATCCTGCTGATGCTGGTGCTGACGCCGATGATGCTGTCGCTGGTCGCGGTCGGCGTATTCTTCAAGCTGTTCTACGAGCCCACTTTCGGCCTCGTCAGCCAAGCCGTCGCCCTGTTCACCGGTGACCGCTATGCCCTGCTGGGGTCGCCCACCGGTGCCATCATCGGCGTCGTCGTCGCCGATGCCTGGATGTGGTCGCCGTTCGTGATGCTGCTGGTGCTGGCGGGCCTGGTATCCGTGCCGAAATATCTCTACGAGGCCGCGGAGATCGACCGTGCCTCGCCCTGGCGGCGCTTCAGCACCATCACCTTTCCCTACATCAAGAGCCTGCTCCTGCTCGCCGTGCTGTTCCGCACCATCGAGACGTTCAAGCTCTTCGACGTGGTCTACATCCTGACCGAAGGCGGCCCCGGCACCGCCACCGAGACGATCGGCGTCTATGTCTACCGCCTAGCCTTCCAGTACTTCCGGACCAGCCAGTCGGCGGCGCTCGCCTACATCATCTTGTTCGTCGTGATCGTGCTCACCTCGCTCTATCTCTACGCGGTCAACCGCCGCGCCCAGGAGGTCGACTGACATGGCCAAGTCCCGCGAGATCGGCCGGGCCGGCTGGGGCTGGACCGCCTTTGCCGGCATCATCAGCCTGATCTACTTCTTCCCGGTCCTGTGGATCATCATGACGGCGTTCAAGACCCGTCCCGATGCCCTGGCGGTCCCGCCGAAGTTCTTCTTCACGCCGACACTCGACAACTTCATCGGCGTGTTCTTCCGCGCAGTCATCAGCGGCGGCGGCTCCGCCCAGGCGACCGAGTTCCCGCTCTATTTCTTCAACTCGATCTTCATTGCCGGCGTGTCCTGCCTCCTGGCGCTGATCATCGGGACGCTCGCCGCCTATGGGTTCTCACGCTATCCGCTCAAGGGCAACGACACCTACATGTTCATCATCCTGACGACCCGCATGATGCCGGCGATCGTCGTGGTGATCCCGATCTTCCTGATGTTCCGCGAGGTCGGCCTGTCCGGCACCTATGCCGGCATCATCTTCCTCTATACCGCCTTCAACCTGCCGTTCACCATCTGGATGGTGAAGTCGTTCTTCGAGGAGCTGAACGGCGAGATCGAGGATGCCGCGCGCATGGACGGCGCCACCGAGCGCCGCCTGTTCTTCGGCATCTGCCTGCCGCAGGTGAAGGCAGGCCTGGCCGCCACCTTCGTGTTCGGCCTGATCCTGACCTGGAACGAGTTCCTCTTCGCGCTGCTGCTCACCGGCGTCGACACCCGCACCGTGCCGGTCGCGGTGGCCCGCACGCTGGGCGGCGAGATGGGCGTGGACTATGGCCTGCTCGCGGCGATCGTCACGCTGTTCCTGATCCCGATCTTCTTCGTGACGTTCCTCCTGCAGAACCAGCTCCTGCGCGGCGTCACCTTCGGCACGGTTCGGAAGTGAGGCCATGACGACCATCGACATCAAGAACGTCACCAAGGTCTACCCGAACGGCTTCAAGGCCGTGGAACGGATCAACCTCTCGGTCGGGCAGGGCGAGGTGATGTGCCTGCTGGGTCCTTCCGGCTGCGGCAAGACCACCACCTTGCGGATGGTGGCCGGGCTCGAGGACATCACCGACGGCGAGTGCCAGATCGGCGGCAAGCGGGTCAACGACCTGCTCGCCCGCGAGCGCAACGTCGCCATGGCCTTCCAGTTCTATGCGCTCTACCCGTCGCTGACGGTGGCGGAGAACCTGAAGTTCCCGCTGCATGCAGAGGGACGTTCGGCGGCGGAGATGGATGCGAAGGTCCGGCAGGTGGCCAGGACGCTGCAACTGGACAGCGTGCTCGACCGCAAGCCTTCGCAGCTCTCCGAGGGCGAGAAGCAGCGCGTGGCGGTCGGCCGCTCGATCATCCGGGATCCGGAATGCTTCCTGTTCGACGAGCCGCTCTCTCGCCTGGACGTCACCTTGCGCGAGCAGATGCGCGGCGAGATCAAGGAAGTGCTGTCCGGCCTGTCCAAGGCCACCGTGATCGTCACCCATGACCAGCTGGAAGCGCTGACCATGGCGACCCGGATCGCGGTCATGCGCGCCGGCGTGATCGAGCAGGTAGCCACGCCTCACAACATCTTCGCCAAACCCGCCAACCTGTTCGTGGCCGGCTTCATCGGCACGCCACAGATGAACCTGATCCCGGCCGTCTATACCGGCATGTCCGAGGGGCATCATGCGGCCTTCAAGCTGCCTGGCGGCCAGCAGATCCTGCTGCAGGTCGATCCTGCGGTGAGCCGGCTGGAACCGGGAACGGCGATCACGCTGGGCATCCGGCCGCGCAACCTGACGCTGGTGCAAGAGCCGGTTGCCGACGGGCTGACCTGCCAGGTCGACATCGTCGAGCCCATGGGGGCCGAGACACTGTCCCATCTCTCGGACGGGACGCTGTCGATGCGGGTCGTGTGCGACTGGCGAGTCCAGATCGACGAAGGTGATCGGGTCAATGTCCGGTTCCAGCCGGGCTATGTCCATGTGTTCGGCCCGGACGAGCAGGCGGTGCGCTCATGAGCAGTCCCACGACGACGGGCGGCCTCTCGGCCCGGCAGGCGAAGACGGTCGAGTACGCGATCATCGGGCTGTGCTGCGTCGCGCTGATCATGATCTTCCAGCCCTTCTCGATCGGGCTCTTCACCGCAGGATGCATCCTCGTCGTGATCGGCGGGCTGGCGTTCAATCTCGTGCCGCTGTGCCGGCCGGGCGTCAGGGTCGGCTCGCTGCTCAAGGCGACGGGCATCATCCTCCTGATCCTGGTGATCGTGGCCTTGCTGGGCATCGGCTCGGCGCAGGTCTACGTGAACCGGCTGGCGGCCGATCGCGCGGCGACCGAGGCACAGCAGGCCGAGTAGCCAAGCTCCATTTCGGCAGTCTTCCGGAGAGGCGAAGGACGGTGCGCTACGACGTTGCGGCCATCGGGTTCTATACGCTCGACATTCTGGGACGGCCGGTCGACGCCATTCCGCCGGGCGGCGGCGTCGCGTTCGTCGACGAGATCAGGCTGGTCGTGTCCGGCACGGCCGGCGCCACCGCGGTCGACTTGGCGAAGCTCGGGATGCGCTGTTTGGCAGCAGGGGCGGTCGGCAGCGACGAGCAGGGCCGGTTCGTCCTGGACAAGCTGCGCCGGCATGGAGTTGACGTGTCGGCGATGCAGCGGATCGAGGGCGTGCCGACCTCCACGACGATCATGAACGTGCGCAGCAATGGCGAGCGCCCAGCCCTGCACATGCGGGGTGCCTCCGATCATTTCCTGACCCAGGAAGCGGCCTACCCGCAGCTGCTCGACGCCAGCTTCATTCACCTGGGCGGCACCGGGTTCCTGCGCGCCATGGACGGCGAACCATCGGTCCGGCTGCTGAAGGCGGCGAAGGAAGCAGGCTGCACCACGACCTTCGACCTGATCGCGCCCGGCGACGATGGGCAGGCGCTGGTCGAGCCGCTCTTGCCGTTCATCGACTATTTCATGCCCTCGATCGAAGAGGCCCACGCCTTGTCGGGGCATGCTGATCCTGCCGAGGCAGGCAAATGGTTCGTCGACAAGGGCGTTCGGGTGGCTGCGATCACCATGGGTGCCGAGGGCTCCGTGGTGGTGGATGCCGATGGGCGCGTCTTGCGCCTGCCTGCTTTCGAGGTGACGGTGTCCGATACCACCGGATGCGGCGACGCCTATGTCGCGGGGATGATCTGCGCCACGGCGCGGGGGATGGACCTGGAGACGGCCGCACGATTCGCCAGCGCCGCCGCCGCCCTGGTCGCGACGGGGCTGGGCTCGGATGCCGGGATCGTCGGTTTCGAGGAGACGCTGAAGGCCATGCAGACGCTGCCCTGCCGTCGCTGACAGAAGGGAAGCCCTCAGCAGGCTTGCCGCCGGCGCCGCGCTGCGTCACATGCGACGGCATCATCAGGCCTGTGAGGGAGGATCGTGCGGATGTTGGGCAAGCTCATGGGCAAGCTGTTCGGTGGCGGTTCGGGCGGAGCCGCAGCGGCACCGGCCCAGGCCGTCGAGTACAAGGGCTATGAGATCCTGGCCGAGCCGATGTCGAACGGCGGCCAGTTCAACGTGGCCGGCGTGATCCGCAAGAGCTTCCCGGACGGGGCGAAGGAGCACCGCTTCATCCGCGCGGACACCCATGGCTCCCGCGACGATGCGGCGGGGCATTCGGTGCAAAAGGCCCAGCAACTGATCGACGAGCAGGGCGACCGCCTGTTCCGCTAGCGCCGCCGAGGTGCCGCCCGTTCAGCCGATCTCGGCCAGTTCGCCGCCAACTGGGTGGACGGGTGGCGTCACCAACACCTTGTCGATCCGGCGCCCGTCCATGTCGACGACCTCGAAGCGCCAGTCCTTCCAAAGGAAACTGTCCCCGGTCTCCGGGATGCGTCCCAGCTGGGAGAGCACGAAGCCCGCCAGGCGCTGGTAGGCCTCGTCGTGGTCCAGTCCTTCGATGCCGATGGTATGCTCGACATCGTGGATCGGCATCAGCCCGTCGACCAGCCAGGATCCGTCGTCGCGCCGCTGGGCCTCATAGGCGTCGTCGGCTCCCGCTTCCGCGATGTCGCCGGCGATCGCGGCCATCAGGTCGGCCGGTGTCACGATCCCTTCGAAGGCGCCGTACTCGTCGACCACGACCGCCAGATGCACGGGCGCGTCCTTGAACAGGCGAACGAGGCGCGCCGCGTCGATCGTGTCGGGGACGACAGGTGGCTGGAACAGCTGGATGCTGCCGCTGATCGGGCGATCGTCGCAGACCGTGGCGAGCAGGTCCTTGGCCTGCAGCACGCCTACGACCTCGTCGTCCTCGCCCAGGATCGGGAACCTGGACCGCTCCGACGTCCCGATGCTCTCGGCCACCGCCGCGAGCGAGGTGGTGGCGGGGAAGCTGACCACCTCGACCCTGGGTGTCATGATGGCGCGAACGGGCAGGTCGGCGATGCGCAGGAGGCCCTGCATCATTGCGCCGGCCTCTTCCTCGATGACGCCAGCGGCTCGGCTCTCCTCGATCAGGAGGCCGACCTCCTCTTCCGTCGGCGCTTCCCGCGTTTCCGCGGGCATGCGCAGCAGGCGAAGGACGCCGTTGGTGGACTGCTCCAGCAACCAGACGAGGGGGGCCGCAACCTTGTCGATGAGCAGCATCGGGCCAGCCACGAAGGCCGCAAGGCGCTCGGAGTATTGCAGGGCGATGCGCTTGGGCACCAGTTCGCCGACCACGAGCGACAGCCAGGTGATGCCGGCGACGACGAGCCCGAAGGCGGCCGGGCCGCTATAGGCCCCGGCGAACGGCAGGATCCAGGCTTCGACATAGACGGACAAGGTGGCGCCACCATAGGCGCCGGCCACGATGCCGATCAGGGTGATGCCGATCTGGACAGTCGAGAGCAGGCGCGACGGGTTGTCCTGCAGCTTCAGGGCCAGGGCAGCACCGCGGTGGCCGGCCTCCGCATCCGCCTGCAGCCGGGGCCTCCTTGCCCGCACGAGGGCCATCTCGGCCATGGCGAAGAAGCCGTTCAAGAGGACGAGCGCAACCACGACCAGAAGTTCGAACACCTACCCTCGCAAGAGGTCGACAACGATCTCCCAAGGATGTGTCCTCGATGGCATGGAGGGAAGCCCGGATCGACCGAGAACCGTAAAGAACTCCGGCAGTGGCATGGACAGTGGGGTGGATGCCATGCAAAGCCCGCCTTCGGTGCGGCTACTCGGGCAAGGCATTCAGCGTATAGAGTGCCTTGACCAGATCAGATGGCTCGGCGTCGCTGCCGAAAGTCGCGTGGAAGAGGTCGATGATCTGGCCGCTGCGATAGAGACGGGCCAGTGCGCGGTCGACCGCGAGGCGGAAGCTGCCATCGTCCCTGGCGAGCGCCAGCCCATAAGGCTCATTCGAAAAGAACCGGGTGGAAATCATCAGCTTGTCCCGATCCGGGCTGCTGCGCCACTGGTAGAGCAGGATGGCACCGTCGCCGAAATAGGCAGCCAGGTTGCCGGTGACGAGCTGCTTCAGCCCCTCCTCGTGGCTGGGCATCGGCACCAGCTCGGCCTCGAACTGATGGGCGTCCAGCACGGCCTGCAGGCCGGCTTCGGTCGTGGTGCCGGCGCGCACGCCGACCTTCTGTCCCTCGAGCTGCTCGAAGCTCTGCGGACCGTCCTTCCGGTAGAGCAAAGTGGCGCCGGTGGCGAAGGTCGGCAGGGAGAAATCGACAAGGCTGCGCCGCGACAGCGTCATCGTGGTGGCACCGCACATCAGGTCGACCCTGCCATCCTGCAGCTCCTCGAACCTGTCTTCCGTCGCGACCGGCAGGTAGCGCACGTCGAGCTTGTCCAGCTTGAGCTACGCCTTGATCTCGGCCGCCACGACACGGCAGAGCTCCACGCTGTAGCCGGCCGGCTCACCGATCTCGTTCTTGTAGGAGAACGGTACGGCATCGGACCGGTAGCCGAGGGTGATGGTCTTGGTCTGCTCGATGCGGTCGAGCGTGGCGGCATCGGCGATCCCGCTCGTGAGGCTGGCGACGGCGATCAGGAGGGCGGGCAACATGCGCATGGCGAGGCGTTCCGAAAGTCGAGGGCCTTCGACTCCTAGTGCCTCAGCCGCGCTGCGACCAGCACCGCGGCCTTACAGATGTAGAACAGCGGCGGAGGCATTTGCCTGGCCCGTTCCTCATCTCGGCGGGATGAGGGAATGGCGCCTGTCAGGCTGCTCCGCGATCGGGATCTTCCAAGCGACTGCACGATGATGCCTGCCGCGGAACGCCAGGGAGCCGGCGAACCGGCTCCCCTGTCTTGACGGTGATTTCCAGAAGAACAGAAGCGGCCGCCGGCCGAGTGCGCCGGCGGGGAGAAGGGTTTCCAGCCGGTGCAAGCCTGGCGCACCGGCTGGAGGCCCCCGATTACATCACCGCGCCGACCATCCATGGCACGAACTCGTGGTCGCCCACGCCCAGATCCTCGGACTTGGACGGGGTGCCGCTGGCGACCTCGATGACCTTGTCGAAGATCCGCTGGCCGACCTGCTCGATGGTCTCCTCGCCGTCCACGATCGTGCCGGCGTTGATATCCATGTCCTCTTCCAACCGGCGATACATGGCCGTGTTGGTCGCGACCTTGATCGACGGGGTGGGCTTGAAGCCGAAGCAGGACCCGCGGCCGGTGGTGAACACGATCATGTTGGCGCCGGAGGCAACCTGGCCGGTGGCCGAGGCCGGGTCGTAGCCGGGGCTGTCCATGTAGACGAAGCCACGCGCCGTGACCGGCTCGGCATACTTGTAGACGCCATGGAGGTTGAGCGTGCCGCCCTTGGCGGTCGCACCCAGCGACTTTTCCAGGATGGTGGTGAGACCGCCCGCCTTGTTGCCCGGCGACGGGTTGTTGTTCATTTCGCCGCCGTTGATGGAGGTATAGTTCTCCCACCACTTGATCCGCTGGATCAGCTTGTCAGCGATCTTCTGGTCGACGGCGCGGCGCGTGAGCAAATGCTCGGCGCCATAGATTTCCGGCGTCTCCGAGAGGATCGCCGTGCCGCCATTCTGGACCAGCAGGTCGACAGCATGGCCGAGCGCAGGATTGGCGGTGATGCCGGAATAACCGTCGGAGCCGCCGCACTGCAGGGCCAGGCTGATCTCCGACACGGAGATCGGCTGGCGGGCGTACTCGTTCACGTCCGGCAGCATCTCCTTGATCACCTCATGCGCGCGCTCGATGGTCTTGCGCGTGCCGCCGGTGGCCTGCATCGTCATGGTGCGGAAATGCGGGCCGGGCTTGATCTGGTAGGCGTCGAGCAGGAAGTCGATCTGGTTCACCTCGCAGCCCAGGCCGATCATCAGCACAGCCGCGAAGTTCGGATGACGCGCGAAGCCCCAGAGCGTGCGCTGCAGGTTGCCATAGCCTTCGCCGGCATCCGCCATGCCGCAGCCGGTCCCGTGCGTGATCGCGACAATGCCGTCCACGTTCGGGTACTGGGCCAGGACCTCCTTGGGGAAGCGCTCGGCGATGAACTTGCAGACCGTGGCCGAGCAGTTCACCGTCGACAGTACGCCGATATAGTTGCGCGTGGCGGCCCGGCCGTCATGGCGCAGATAGCCGGTGAAGCTCGGACGCTGGTCTTCGGGCACGTACTCAATCGGCTTGACGTCGGCGCCGACCGCATAGTCGCGGTCGAAGTCCTGCATCACGCAATTATGGACATGCACATGCTCGCCGGGTGCTATGTCCTGGCTGGCGAAGCCGATGATCTGGTTGAACTTGCGGATCGGCTCGCCCTTGGCGATGGGCCGTACCGCAACCTTGTGGCCGGCGGGGATCCGCTGGCTGGTGCGCACGTCCTCGTTGCCGAGATGCGTGTTCGGCAGGATGTCCAGCCGCGCCACGACGGTGTTGTCGTTGGCGTTCAAGCGGATGGTCAAGGCAAGGTTGGTCAAGGTTTTGGGGTCCCGGGCTGATCCGCGCACATCATAAGCGTTCCAAGTGCCGGTACCAGAGGCGCATGTCGGCGGATGGGACACGCTTGCCGCGTTCGGAGGTCATCCGATGCTGGCTGTCGGCTTCTGCTGGACGGGAAGATTGCATGCCGCTGCGTTAAGCATTTCCGGCTGTCCTGCATAAGGTCTCTGATGGTGCCGTTTGCAAGAGGCCCCGACAGCCAATGTGGCGGATCCGTCACCTAAAATCTCGGTGGTGTCGCAAGTGAGCGGAGGACCCCCCGAACGAGGCAGGCCGATCCATGATAGCGTGACGGGCAGCGAGGCTTTAGTGGTGCGCGCGCAGCCAGGCCAAGAGCGTCCGCCACCTTTTCAATACAAGGGGAACTTCGCAATGCGCTTCAAGTCGGTTTTCGCCAGCGTGATCGCACTCTCGATCGGCTTTGGCAGCCTGCCTGCCGGGGCCGAGACGCTCAGGGTCGGGACGGAGGCACAAGGCATCCCCTTCGCCTTCCTGAATGACCAGAACCAGATCGACGGCTTCATGGTCGAGCTGATCAAGGTCATCGGCGAGAAGGTCGGTTTCGATGTCCAGATGGAGCCGATGGAATTCTCGGCCCTGATTGCGTCCCTGACCTCGGGCAAGATCGATCTGATCTCGGCGGCCATGTACAACACCCCGACGCGCGCCGAAGTCGTCGACTTCTCCGACGACGTGTACAGCTTTGGTGAGGGCATGGTCGTCAGCAAGGACGACACCAAGGAGTACACCTCGTTCAAGGACGTGGAGGGCGAGATCGTGGGTGCCCAGCTCGGCACCGTGTATATCGCCGCCCTGGAAGAGGCCGGCATCTTCAGCGAGGTGAAGGCCTACGACACGATCCCGGCCGTTATGAACGACGTGAACGCCGGTCGCATCAAGGCAGGATTCGTCGACTATCCGGTAGCCTCCTACTATCTGGGCCAGGGCCAGTTTCCCGAGGTTCATCTGGTCAAGACCTACAAGGCGGCCCTGCCCGGCAGGATCGGCATCATCACCGCCAAGGGCGACACCGAGCGCATGGCCAAGATCAACGCAGCGATCGCCGAGCTGAAGGAGAGCGGCGAGCTCGACAAGATGATTGAGAAGTGGAGCCTGAGCTGAGGCAGGATCCTCGAACCTTTCGATGAACACGAGGCGGCGGCCGGGGTCCGGCCGCCGCCTGAACGTTGAAGAAGGTCGGTATGGGCAGCTTTCTTCAGGACATGGTCAACTTCCTGCCGGCGTTGATGAAAGGGATCCAGCTCACCCTCATCGTCACGATCGGCTCGATCGTCTTCTCGACCGTGCTGGGACTGGTCTGGGCGATCATGCGGCTTTCCAGCAACCGCGCCCTCAGCCTGACCAGCGCCACGATCGTGAACCTGCTGCGTGCCATCCCGATCCTGGTGCAGCTCTTCTACATCTATTTCGTGATGCCGGAGCTGGGCGTGGCACTCACCGCGC
Organism: Geminicoccus sp.; assembly: GCF_036263595.1. NCBI lineage: Bacteria > Pseudomonadati > Pseudomonadota > Alphaproteobacteria > Geminicoccales > Geminicoccaceae > Geminicoccus > Geminicoccus sp. Next base: position 37,938 of record NZ_DATAGQ010000152.1, read on the forward strand.
TGCAAGCAGCGATCATCGGCCTGGGGATCGCCTACTCGTCGTACCAGGCGGAAGACTTTCGTGCCGGCATCGAGGCGGTGGATCACGGGCAGACCGAGGCGGCGCAGTCGATCGGCATGTCGCGCGGCCTGATGATGCGCCGGGTGATCCTGCCCCAGGCGGTCCGGATCATCCTGCCGTCCTATGGCAACACGCTGATCATGATGCTGAAGGACAGCTCGCTCGCATCGACCATCACGGTCGCCGAACTGTCCCTGCAGGGCAAGCTGATCGCCTCCTCCACCTTCAAGAACACGGCGGTGTTCACGACGGTGGCGCTGCTTTACCTCGTGATGTGTCTGCCGCTGATGGCCTTGAGCCGCTGGCTGGAGAAGCGCATGGGCCGGAGGCGCTGATCGTGCCGATGATCGAGTTCCAGGACGTCCACAAGAGCTTCGGTGCGCTGGAGGTCCTCAAGGGCGTGAACGCCACCGTCGGCAAGGGCGAAGTGGTCTGCATCATCGGCCCGTCCGGCTCGGGCAAGTCGACCATGCTCCGCTGCGTCAATGGCCTGGAGAACTACCAGAAGGGCAAGGTGCTGGTCGAAGGCCAGGCCGTGAATCGTGATGACAAGTCGATCCAGCAGGTCCGCATGGAAGTCGCCATGGTCTTCCAGCGCTTCAACCTGTTCCCGCACCGGACGGTGTTGGAGAACGTGATCGAGGGCCCCGTTTATGTGAAGGGCGAGAAGAAGCCATCCGCGGAGAAGCGGGGACGAGAACTTCTGGAGCGGGTGGGCCTCGCCGAGAAGGCATCGGCGCACCCGCAGCAGTTGTCGGGCGGCCAGCAGCAGCGGGTCGCGATCGCTCGTGCACTGGCGATGCAGCCGCGTGCCATTCTGTTCGACGAGCCTACGTCCGCCTTGGATCCGGAACTGGTCGGCGAGGTGCTGACGGTGATGCGCGATCTGGCGAAGGAAGGCATGACGATGCTGATCGTCACCCACGAGATCGCGTTTGCCCGAGAGGTCGCCGATCGCGTGCTGTTCATCGACGGAGGCGTGATCGTGGAACAGGGGCCTCCATCGGAGGTGCTGGTACGGCCAAGCCACCCCCGGACGCAGGATTTCCTCCACCGCGTGCTGCATCCGATCGACTGACCGCCGTCTCAATCGACGGCCGCTGCCGTATCCACCCTCACCACGACCGACATGCCCGGTGCCAGCTGGTCGGAGAGCGGCTGCCCCTGGTCGACCGCGATGCGGACAGGCAGGCGCTGGGCGACCTTCGTGAAGTTGCCGGTCGCGTTGTCCGGCCGGATCACCGTGAACTCCGAGCCGGTCGCGGGGGAGAAGCGCTCGATATGGCCGGTCATGGCCGCGCCACGCAGGGCATCCACCGTGAAGCTGGCTGGTTGACCCACCTTCATGCCGTAGAGCTGCGTCTCCTTGAAGTTGGCGACAACCCAGGTCCGATCCGGGACCAGGGCCATCAGCTGGGTACCGACGGCGACATACTGGCCAAGCCGCGCGCCGACCTCGCCCAGGCGCCCGGCCTCGGGTGCAACGATCCGCGTGTTCTGGAGATCGATCTGGGCGAGCTGGAGGGCTGCTTCGGCACCCTGGACGGCTGCCTGCAGTGACTGCCGGTCGACCAGGATCGAGGTGACGTCCTCATGCAGCACGTCGAGGGCAGCCTTGGCCTGATCCAGCGTGGCCCTCGCCTGCGCTTCCGCCAGCTGGCGCTGCTCGCCTTCCTGGGCAGTCGTAAAGCCGCGCTCCAGTAGAGGGCGTATACGCCGCCATTCGGCCTGGGCTTGATCGAGCGCCGCCTGGGCGCTCTGGACCTGGGCCTCCCCGGACTTGATTCTGGCCTCGGCGGAATGGCGCCGCTGTTCGGAGTTGGCGAGCGCCGCGTGACGGCCGGCCAGGCCCGCTTCGGCCTGCTTCACCTTCTGTGCGAAGATCCGGTCGTCGATCCTAGCGAGAAGCTGACCTGCCTCGACCTTCTGGTAGTCCTGCACCGGCACCTCGGTGAGATAGCCGGATAGTTGTGGCGAGATGGTGGTCACCTGGCCTCGCACATAGGCGTCCTCGGTGACCTGCACCGAACTGACGAATGGCGGCAGGCGCCAAGCATACAGGACGAGGACCACGCCGCCGATGCCCAGGGCCAGGGCAATCAGGCTCGTCGGTGAACGGAGGATGTTCATGCCAGGCCGTATCCTATCATCCATTGGCCTCCGAGGTGTTGGGGTAAAGTTCCTGTTCCAGGTGGCGCAGGAAGCGATGCGCGATCAGCGCCGCAAGGGTCAGGATCGCGATCACGGCGATGAGGTGGTAGGCATCGTTGTAGGCAAGAATGGTGGCTTCCCGGGTCACCTGCTGGGCCAGCGTTGCCAAGCCCTCGGCCTTGACGAGCGCCGGGTCGGTCAGCACCTGGCCATAGGCGTTGCCTAGCCGGGCGACCCGTCCTGCCACGATCGGGTCGGTCAGCAGGATCTGCTCGACGAGCTGGTGGGAGTGGAACTTTTCGCGGACCGTCACGAACGTGCCAAAGATGGCGGATCCCAGCAGGCTGCCCAGGCTCTGGGTCGTCAGGAAGACCACGAAGAAGCTGAGGATGTATTTCAGGCCGCGTGCTACGGCGTGGGTCATGCCGGCCATCATCGTGGGCGGCAGGAACAGCGCCAGCGATGCGGCGATCAGGCCCTGGCTCAGATAGATGTCCTGCGGGCGGGTGAGGTTGGTGGCCTGGGACTCCAGGCCCGCACCGAGTGTCAGGCAGGCGAGGGCGGCCATGTGGAAGTAGGCCGTGCGGCCTGGTTTCAACAGGAAGGCGCAGGACAGGCCCACGGCCATCGTGACGACGAGGACGACCAGATAGAGGTCGATGGTCTGCTCGTTGGAGATGTTCACGACCTGGAAGAACCCGGTCGTGCCAACGTTCTGGATCGAGAGGAGCAGGCGGATCAGGAGGATCGTGACAGCGAAGGTCATGACCTCGCGGCTGGCGAGCCAGCGGATGTCGACGAGCGGGTTCGCCCGGTGCAGCTCGATGATCACGACGGCGGTCAGCGCCAAGACGGCTACCACCAGCATCCAGCCTAGCCAGGGGACCTCCATCCACCAGTAGTACCGCCCCACAGACAGGACGATGGCGGTCAGGCCGAAGCCGATGGCGATGAGCCCGTAGCTTACGATGTCCATCTGCTCGATCACCTTGGCGCGTGGCGGGCTGGTCAGCGGCAGGAGATAGACCAGGGCGAAGCAGATCGCGGCGAGCCCGATCTCGACGAGATAGAGTTGCTGCGAGAGGCCGATGTCGAGCAGGTCTGGCGACATGATGCGGGCCAGCGGCATGGCAAGGTTCAGGTTCAGCATGGCAAGACCAAGACCCAGGGTCAGCCGCTTGGGCGCGCTGAAGGCCTCCAGCATGTACAGGAAGGCCAGTGAGGAAAGCGGTGATGCGGCGATGCCGCTGAAGAATCGCACCACGACCGCGGACTGCAGGTCGTTGATGAACAGGTGCATCGCCGCCACCGGGATGAACATCAGGATCCCGATCTCGGCGAAGCGCCGCAGGCCGAACTGGGTGCGGATCTTGATGAGCAGCAGCGCCAAGCTGACGTTCGGCGCCATGTAGGCGGCCGTCAGCCACGACGCCTCGACGGTGGTGGCACCCAGCGAGCCCTGGATCTGCAGGACGTTGGTCGAGATGAAGTTCATCCCCAGCCCCTGGGTCAGGGCCAGAAGCAGGGAGGTGAACATGTAGCAGGCAGCCAGCAGCGGCTTGTCCGGTACCAAGCTTGCCGGAGGCGGAACTGGTGCTGCCGTGGTGGGTGCGGTGCTCACTGCGCGAGGCGCGTCTTGACAAGAGCGCGGTCCGGGCCCGATCCACCCGGGCCATGGCCATCACCGATCACCGCGCGCTCCTCTCCAGCATCGATCCGGCCAGCCGGCGCGAGCTTACCCGGCTCTCGGACCTGCCAGGTCTGTTGCAGCTGGCGGCTCATCTTGGGCTGATCGTGGTCCTGGGCACGCTGATCCAGCTCGGGGTGCCGGGCTGGCCTTTCCTGATGCTGCCGCAGGGGATCGCGATCGTCTTCCTGTTCACGGCGCTGCACGAGACGATCCACAAGACGGCCTTCCGCTCGGCCTGGCTGAATACGGCGGTCTCGCACCTGGCCGGCTTCCTGATCCTCGTTCCCCCGGCCTGGTTCAAATACTTCCACCTGGCCCACCACCGGTACACGCACGATCCTGACCATGACCCGGAGCTGATGGCCCCGAAGCCCGAGACCCTCTGGCAATACGTGGCCTATCTGTCCGGCCTGCCGCTCTGGCGTTCAATGGCGCAGACCGTGCTCGCCAACGCCAGGAACGGTGGCGATGCATCCTTCGTTCCCAGGGGCGGACGGCGCAGGGTCATCATCGAGGCCCGGGCCATGCTGGTTGGCTACGCGCTGCTGGCAATAGGCTCCGGGCTGGCGGGCTCGACCGCACTGCTATGGCTGTGGATTGTCCCGGTGCTGCTGGGCCAGCCATTCCTGCGCGCCTACCTGCTCGCCGAACACGCGCGCTGCCCGCATGTCGCGAACATGCTGGAGAACACGAGGACCACCTACACGACGCGGTTCGTGCGCTTCCTCGCCTGGAACATGCCCTATCACGCGGAGCATCATTCCTATCCGACCGTGCCGTTCCACAAGCTGCCGGCACTGCACGCGATCGCGCGTGAGCATCTGCGCCAGACCGAGAACGGCTATGGGCGCTTTCATCAAAAGTTCGCGCAGGCGGTATCGGAACGGACGGAGGCCTGAGGCCGCCTGCTCCGATCAGGCGGCCCGCCGGCGCCCGCGCCCGGGCCCGTCGTCATCCAGCTCGAACAGTTCCGCCAGCTGCTTGAGCATCGTGCCACCCAACTGTTCCGGATCGGAGATCGTCACGGCGCGCCGATAGTAGCGCGTGACGTCATGGCCGATGCCGATGGCAAGCAGCTGGACCGGCGAGGTCGTCTCGATCTGCTCGATGACCTGGCGCAGATGCTTCTCCAGATAGTTGCCGGGGTTCGACGACAAGGTGCTGTCGTCGACCGGCGCGCCGTCGGAGATCACCATCAGGATGCGGCGCTGCTCGGGGCGGGCCAGCAGGCGCTCGTGCGCCCACATGATCGCCTCGCCATCAATATTCTCCTTGAGGAGGCCCTCACGGAGCATCAGGCCCAGCGCGCGCCGGCCGCGACGCCAGGGCGTATCGGCCGCCTTGTAGATGATGTGGCGCAGGTCGTTGAGCCGGCCGGGATTGGGCGCCTTGCCTTCGCGCAGCCACTGCTCGCGTGACTGGCCACCCTTCCAGGCGCGCGTGGTGAAGCCCAGGATCTCGACCTTCACGCCGCAGCGCTCGAGCGTGCGCGCCAGGATGTCGGCGCTCATCGCCGCCACCGCGATCGGACGTCCACGCATCGACCCGGAATTGTCGATGAGCAGCGTCATGACCGTATCGCGGAAGTCTGTTTCCTTCTCGACCTTGAACGTCAGGGCGTGGCTGGGATTGATCACCACGCGGGCGAGGCGGGCGGCATCCAGGATGCCCTCGTCCAGGTCGAACAGCCAGGAGCGCTGCTGCTGGGCCATCAGCTTGCGCTGCAGCCGGTTCGCCATCTTGCCGATCATGGCATGGAAGCGCTGCAGCGACATGTCGAGCTGGCCGCGCAGGCGGGTCAGCTCCGACGGCCCGCACAGTTCTTCGACCGTGACGACCTCGTCGAACTTCTTCGCATAAACCTTGTAGGCGTTCGGGTCGTTCTGGGTGGAGAGCGGCCTCGGCCGGTTGGAAGCGGGCGCTTCACCCTCCTCCTCGCCACCCATCTCCGTCATCGCATCCTGGGTTTCCCCACCTTCGCCTTCCTGGGCCTCGGTCGCGTCCTGGGCGGCACTGGTCTCCTTGGTCTGGCTGTCCTGCTGCTGGTCGTCGCCGCTGCCGTCGTCGCCCTGCTCGCCGCCTTCCTGGCCGTCCTGCTGATCGTCGTCCTGGTCTTCGCTATCGTCCTGGCCCTCGCCTTCCTCGGGAAGTTCCTCCGTCGTGAAGCCCAGATCGTTCAGGAGATCGCGCATCTCGATCGCGAACTGCTCCTGGTCCTCCAGCAAAGACTCCAGCTTCGGCAGGTGGCCCGCCATGTGCTGGGCGAGATAGTCCCGCCACGGCTCCAGGGCCTTGGCGAAGGGGGCCGGCAGTTCCGTCCCTAGCAACTGCTCGCGGGCGAACAGCTCCACGATCTCGGCCATGTGGCCGGCCTGCTCCTGCCCGCCAATCTCGATCGGCTTGGCCCTGGCTTTCCAGGCGCTCTGCAGGTTCTCGCGCACGCCGGCCATCCGTGAGGAGCCGAAGGCCTCGACCCGCACCTGCTCCATCTTGTCGTAGACGAGCTGGGCGATCTCGCCCGTCGGCGCATGGCGTGCATGCAGCTTGGCGTCGTGGTGGCGCAGCCGTAGCGCGGACTGGTCGCCCTCGCCGCGGATGCGGGCGAGGTCGGCGCGGGCAAAATCCTGGCGCGGCGTCGGCAGGCGCACGCCTTCCGCAGGGCGGTTGTCGGCTGGCCGCCTGGCGTCCCCGGCACGGAACTGGACCTCCAGCGACGGCTTGCCGGCCATCGCGCGCACGGTGGCACCGACCACGCGCTGGAACGTGTCGACACGCTCGCGCGCAGACTGGTTCGGCTCAGCTGTCGCGCCGGGGCGCGATGTGACGGCTGCCACGGATCCGCGTCCTCCTCGAAAAGAGCCGGGTCAGGCCAGCGCCAGGCGGGTCGCCGATTCCGGCAGCTCGTGGCCGAAGCAGCGCTGGTAATACTCGGCGATGGTCGAGCGCTCCGCCTCGTCGCACTTGTTCAGGAAGGTCAGGCGGAAAGCCAGCGGCAGGCTCTTGAAGATCCGCGCGTTCTCGGCCCAGGTGATTACCGTGCGCGGCGACATGACCGTCGAGACATCGCCGGCGATGAAGCCGTTCCGGGTCAGGTCGGCCAGGCTCACCATCTGCGAGACCTGCTTGCGGCCTTCCGCTGTGTCGTAGTCCGGGCACTTCGCCAGGATGATCCGTACCTCGGCATCGTGCTCCAGATAGTTCAACTGGGTCACGATCGACCAGCGGTCCATCTGGCCCTGATTGATCTGCTGCGTGCCGTGATACAGGCCCGACGTGTCGCCCAGGCCCACCGTGTTGGCCGTGGAGAACAGGCGGAAGGCCGGGTGCGCGCGCAGGACCTTGTTCTGGTCGAGCAAGGTCATGCGGCCCTGGCTTTCCAGGACGCGCTGGATGACGAACATCACGTCCGGGCGACCTGCGTCATACTCGTCGAACACGAGCGCCACCGGGTTCTGCAGGGACCAGGGCAGGATGCCTTCGCGGTACTCGGTGACCTGCTTGCCGTCCTTCAGGACGATCGCGTCCTTGCCTACCAGGTCGATGCGGCTGATGTGGCTGTCCAGGTTCACCCGCACGCAAGGCCAGTTCAGCCGGGACGCCACCTGCTCAATGTGCGTCGACTTCCCGGTGCCGTGATAGCCCTGGATCATCACCCGCCGGTTGTAGGCGAAGCCCGCCAGGATCGCGAGCGTGGTGTCGTGATCGAAGCGATAGGCTTCGTCCAGGTCCGGCACATAATCGGTGCGTCGGCTGTACGCGCTGACCTCGAGGTCGCTGTCGATCCCGAACGTCTGACGCACCGACACGCGGATGTCCGGCGTGGCGGGTAGATCGATCCGGTTCGAGGGATCGAGAAACGTGCTCTGGTCGGCAAGAGTCATGACGGATCCGAAGACGCGGAGGAAGCGAGGCTGAAGGCGCATGGCGCTGGACGAGGGCCAGCCCGAACGAGGGCGCCGCACCCGCAGCGCCCACCTCGACGGGCTGGAAACTAGCAGAACGTCCGGTCCATCGCCAACCCTGGCAGGGCGAGACAGACGTGGTCGATGGTCACCCTTGCGACAAGGGAAGCAGGCTCATTTTCGACAGAAACCGCAGCTTCAGGAGGATGCTTGCGGGAGCATGGCGCGAAGGTAGCGCTGGACGAAAGGCGGAATGGCGTTCTCGTCGAGGTCGGCGGGTTCCCGAACGAGCCGGACGTCCGAGAACTCCGGCATCGCTTCGGAGGCCAGGAAGCCGAGCACCCGCTTCCTCAGCATCTCCGCCGGCATGTCCGTGCCGATTTCTCGCATGAGCGCCGTTCGGCCCCCCTCGATCACGACGGTCCAGCCATGGCCGACCTGAACGTCCTCCCTCGACAGGCCGGTTTCCTCCTCCAGCTCGCGCAGCACGTTGCCCAGCAGATCGACACGTCCGTCCGGCAGGACATCCGCCAGTTCGGGCGTGCCGGCCGGAAAATAGATGCGGCCGGCATTCGCGGTATGCGCCGCCATGACGCCCAGAAGGTAGGCGCCGTCCGAGCTGCGCAAGGCCGCCATGGCGAAGCAGTTGCCGGTGCCGGGATCGGGAAAGCCCTGGTCGCGCAGCATCAGGAAGGCCGCATAGTCGCTTGCGAGGTAGCGCACCTTCAGCCTGTCGCCGACCAGGCGCCGTTCCCGCGCGACAAGCACCTGTCCATTGTAGAGCGCCGGGTTCGTGGCCGTCAGCTTTGCCCAGTGGTCCTCGATCGCCGACCGCCGCTCGTCGGCCCACGGCCAGGCGGCGTAGTCCAACCGCGCATCGATGTCCGCCACCCACTGCATCGCCGGCTCCTGGCTGGTCACCGCAGCCTGTCCTGCGCGGCTCGCGCCACCGTCAGCGAGCCTCGGGATGGGCGAGCAGCCAAGTATAGGCGGCGTTGATCTCCTTCAGCCGTTCCTCCTGCTGGCGGTCGCCGCCGTACAGGTCGGGGTGATGCTTCTTGGCGAGCGACTTGTAGCGGGTCTTCAGCTCGGCCACGGTGAAGCCGGGGTCCAGCCCAAGCGTCCTGGCATGGACCTGCGCCGTGGTGGGCGGCCGGCGCGGCGGGCCCTCCTCGCGGCGATGGCTGCTGAAGCCATGCGCGTGCAGCAGCTCGAACGGATCCTTCAGCCGCATCTCGGCCGCGCTGAGGCCTGTCGGCCAGGTCGGCCGGCTCCAGGTCACGTCGTCGCGGCGGTGCGCATCGATCTCCTCGGCGGCCATCCCCTGGAAATAGTCCCAGCGCTTGTTGAACTCGCGCACGTGATCCAGGCAGAGCCACTGGTACTGGCGTAACTCCTGGCGGGACAGCGGTGCCCGATACTCGCCGCAGGCCGCACATCCGGGCCAGGCGCAGGCTTTCGTGGCGCCACCGATCCTGGCGCCGCCGCGCACGTGTTCACGGCCGCCTTGCGCAGGACGCAGGGGTGCCTCGGCGATGATCTGAGCGCGGGTTCGAGCAGTCGTGGTCATTGTTCCCGGATCATGGGCACGCCAGGTTGAGCAGACAAGATCGTCGTGCCGGACGGCACAGCAGATATGTGCATGTCGATCATGCACGTGCACAAGTGTGGTGCCGCCGGGCTGCGACCCCCTGGCGTATGACCGCCTGCAGGAAGGAAACAATCATGGCCCCGTCATTGCCTGGCGGCATGCGCTACGTGAAGATCCTGCGTCCCGGCGGGCCGGAGGTGCTGGAGGTCGATCGGATGCCGCTGCCCGAGCCGGGGCAGGGCGAGGTGCTGATCAAGGTCGCGGCTGCCGGGGTAAACCGACCGGATGTTTTCCAGCGGATGGGCAGCTATCCGCCACCGCCGGGAGCTTCCGACGTGCCGGGCCTGGAGGTCGCAGGCGAGGTGGTCCGGCTCGGCCAGGGCGTCGCCAGCCCGGCGCTGGGCGAGCATGTCTGCGCGCTGGTGGCCTCAGGTGGGTATGCCGAGTACTGCATTGCTCCGGCCGTGCAGGTCCTGCCCGTTCCCAAGGGCTGGCGCGACCTCGATGCCAGCGGCCTGCCCGAAACCTTCTTTACCGTCTGGACGAACGTCTTCGAGCGCGGAGGGCTGAAGCGCGGCGAGCGGCTCCTCGTGCATGGCGGGACGTCGGGCATCGGCGTGACCGCGATCCAGTTGGCCGCCGCCATGGGGGCGGAGGTGTATGCGACCGCAGGGTCGGCGGAGAAGGCCAGGACCTGCGAGGAGCTCGGCGCTCGCCGCGGGATCGACTACCGCAGCGAGGACTTCGTCGCCGTCGTCAAGGAAGCGACCGGCGGGAAGGGGGTGGACGTCATCCTCGACATGGTCGGCGGCGCTTATGTGCCGCGCAATCTCGAGGCGGCGGCTATCGATGGGCGAATCGTGCAGATCGCCTGGCTGCAGGGCAGCCGGATCGAGGCGGACTTCACCAAGCTCATGGTCAAGCGGCTGACCTGGACCGGCTCGACCCTGCGGGCACGGCCGGTCGAGGAAAAGGGACGCATCGCCCAGGCCCTTCGGACGCAGGTCTGGCCTCTCCTGGAGGGCGGCAGGATCAAGCCGGTGGTGCATGCGACGCTGCCGCTGGAACAGGCCGCGGAAGCCCACCGCCTCATGGAGAGTTCGGTGCACGTGGGCAAGATCCTGCTCGTTCCGTGAGCCAGGCAGCCACGCCGTCGGCCGCCGCCACACCGGTGGAGAAGCAGGCCTGGAGGAGATAGCCGCCGGTCGGCGCCTCCCAGTCCAGCATCTCGCCGGCCAGGAACAGGCCCGGGCACTTTCGCAGCATCAGCCGCTCGTCGACCTCGTGCAGTGCCACCCCGCCGGCCGTGCTGATCGCCTCGGCGATCGGGCGCGTGCCGACGATCCGGATCGGCAGGCTCTTGATGGCCGCAGCCAGATCCGAAACGTCGCTCTGCGGCGTCACGCCGGCCTCGCGCAACAGGGTTGGCACGGATGGCGGCAGCTTCAGCCGTTTGGTAAGCCAGGTCGACCAGGACATGCTGCCGCGTGGGCGCTCGAGGCGGTCCAGGATGGCATGGAGATCGAGGTCGGGCTTCAGGTCCAGCTGCAGCAGGGCCTCTCCCTCGCGGTGGAGCTGCGTGCGGAGCGCCCGGCCCAAGGCATAGACGAGCTGGCCCTCAATGCCATAGGCGGTCAGCTGGATCTCTCCCTTGGCCTGCGCCGGTCCCGCGCTGCCAGCGAGGTTCTTGAGCGGCTGGCCCTCCAGACGGGTGCGGGCCACGTCGGACCAGGGCACGATCATGCCGATATTGGCCGGCTCGAAGTCACGTACCTCGATGCCGAGGCCTGCCAGCAGACCTCGCCAAGCACCGTCCGAGCCGAGCCTGGGCCAGCTTGCTCCACCCAGGGCGAGAATGCAGGCATCGAAGCGCAAGACATGCTCGCCCTCGGCATCTCGTAGCCGGACCGCGCCGGAAGGCTCGATGCCGACCAGCCTGGTACGCAGCTTCAAGTTCACGCCCAGCCGAGCGAGGCGCGCGAGCCAGGCCCGCAGGAGGTCCGTGCTCTTCAGCGCCTTGGGGAAGATCCGCCCGCTGGTGCCGACGAATGTTTCCGCCCCCAGCCCATCCGCCCAGTCCCGCAGCGCCGTCCCGTCGAACGCCTGCAGAAACGGCCGGAGCCAGTTCTGCTCCGATCCGTATGGAGGCAGAAACTGGTCGACCGTTCCGGCATGAGTGAGATTGAGGCCGCCTCTGCCCGCGATCAGGAACTTGCGTGCCGGCGCCGGGGAAGCATCGACGACAACTGCCTTGATGCCATGAACGGCCATTCGCTCGGCAGCGATCAGGCCGGCTGGCCCCGCGCCCACGATCAGCACACTGGATTTGCCGCTGCGGAGACCGGGGAGGCTATCGGTATTTGCAACCATCGATTGCCATGTTAATGCGCGATTCACTTTCAGCCATGAAGCGGAGTACTCCATGACCCTGGACGAGCTCAATTCTGCGGTCGCCGACAAGGCCAACATGACCAAGGCCGAGGCCGGCAAGGCGGTCCGCGCCATGCTGGAGAGCATCCAAGCGGCGCTGAAGGCCGGTGACAAGGTCACCATCACAGGATTCGGGTCGTTTGAGGTCGCCCAGCGCGCGGCGCGCGAGGGACGCAACCCCCAGACCGGCAAGACGATCACCATCGCCGAGTCGAAGGTCGTCCGCTTCAAGTCTGGCAAGGGCCTGAAGGACGCAATCGCCTGAAGAAACAAAGCACCGCCGGCCAAGTCTTATTCAATAATTAGATAGATGCTCCTGCCATCGAGGCTACTTTTTCCCGCCAGCTCAAGAACCAGACGAAGTCTGGCGTGAATATTGCTCCCGGTTTATCTGAGACGACGGCTGAGACGTTCGCTTCCTGGTTGATGAATCTGAGGCTGGGGCTCGTAGGCCTTGGCGGCTCCGGGGCCGGATCGGGCAGGCGGGATGATGGCGGGAAGAGGCCACCAACCTGCCGCGATCGCCTATCTGATCTTTCCGTTCATGCCGTTCGGAAAGAAGCCTCCCTTGGTGGCGTTGGTGCCGAGATAGACGACGTCCAGAACCTGTCGTGGCGTGCGGGAGAAGGCGAGCCCGTTCTGGTCGGTCGGGACGATGTTCACCCTGCTGTTGGCCGTCGGGCCCTGGTCGGTCTCGGTGGGGCCGTCGATGGCATTCCGGGCGCGACCGATGCGGTTGCCGAGAAAGCCCTTGCCGGCCCGGAGCAGCAGCGTCCGGATCTCGCCTGCATGATAGGCTTCGACGGCCAGAAGGCCCGCCGCAGCTTCAAGATAGGCCGAGGACGCGAGCGCCGGCGTAGCGCCCTTGTAGGCGGTGACGCCCACATCCTCGAACACGAAGGCGCCGAGCCAGAAATTTTCTTCGGTGGCAAACGGATCGAAGGAGCCGGACGGGCCGATGACGCCCGATGCCCGCGCCAGGGCGGTGAAGGATGACTGGAAGTCGATGCGCGGGCGCGCAACCTTCGCGTTGCCGAGCACGCCGCGCAGCAGGGTCACATGGGCCCGCTCGTCCTGGGCGATCTCCATCGCGATCTCGCGCTGGAACTTGGCCCCGAAGCTGACCTGGTGTCCCCCGGTGACGGTGCCGACGGGCTGCGAACCGGCGCTGACCTCACCAGGCGGCAGGCCGCTTCCATAGACGGCGCGGAGGTAGAACTCGGCCTCGAGATACTCGAGATTGAGGGCGAAGTTCAGGACGTCTAACTCCGTGATCGCCTGGGCGGACGCCGGCGTGGCGCTGGCAAGGAGCGAGCCGCCGCCCAGGCCGATGGCACTCGCTAGGCCAAGGGTGCGCGCCATCAGGCCGCGGCGGTCGGTGCCCGCCGGCGTAGCAGTTTCCGTCATCGAGATGCCCCTCTGTTCTTTCCGCTCCGCCTCACGTTCGCTTCGTGATGAACGGTCACGGCACTCTGCCTAGATCCTACTTTCCGGGAGGCCGGGCAGATGCACAGGACAACGCTTTTTAGTTTTCTTCGGCCTCGGGGGCTGGTCGCACGACGCGACTTACCGGGGTACAACAGCTCTGGCGAGGATCTGCCTGGCAAGTTGCGGAGCCGTCGTGAACTTGATGGCGGCTGCGGACAGCAGGCCCGCCGGTCCGCCTTCCGCACCATGGTCCACCAGGAGCGGCCGGTCGGTCAGTTCGATCGAGCCGGGGGCCTCGACGGGAAGCAGCCCGGCATGAACGTTACGAACGGCGTCCGGGCCGATGTCCAGCCATGGCAGCGCATCGGCCAAGTCGGCCATGAACGCCTGAAGCTCCTTCTCCGGTGCCTCGACCTTGTCGGGCTCGTCCGTCCACGGCGCATGCCATGTGCCGGCGAACAGGCCGCTCTCAATCGCATAGACGAACAGGACCGGCGCATTGGGCCGCCTCGCCTGCACAGCCAGCGCACCCTCGAAGGGCGCCGGGCGATCCAGCACCACGTTGAACGCCAGGGAAGGGCGGAACAGGTCCCGGCGGCGGATGGTCGGCAGATGCGCCAGCATCCCGTCGGTCCAGGGACCCGTGGTATTGACGACGCAGGATGACTGGATCCGTGTGCCATCGCTCGTGCGCACACCGGTGGCGCTCGAACCGTCCAGGACGACCTCCTGAACCTCCCGCCCGACCCTGAGATCGGCACCGGCCGCCTGCGCCCGTTCAGCCAATGCCCGCGTGAGCTTCACCGTGTCCTTTGCGACGGCATCGGTCCAAAGCGCACCGCCTTGCAGGCGCGGATCATGGAGTTGCGGCACGAGTTGCCGGGTCGCCGCGGCGCTTAGCACACGGCCCGCCTGCAGGTGCCGGTCGGGCCGAATGCCGTGGTTGCGGCTCCGTGCCAGGGCCGCGTCCATCGCGAAGGCGGCACGGAACAAAGCCGGGCGCTTCAGGCCACGGCCGGTGAGCGGCATCAGGCAGGGGAGCGGCTCGACCAGGCCCGGGAAGTCGCGCAGCCATTCCTGGCGAGCCCGAACCGATTCCCGATGACGGACCAGGTCGAGCGACTGCAGGTAGCGCAGCCCACCATGCAGGATCCTGAACCAGTTCGCCGACGTGCGCGTGGCGAAGCCGGCTTCACGTTCCAGGAGCACGACGGAGCGGCCGGCCCGGGCGGCCTCGAAAGCGAGGCACAGGCCGAGAACACCGCCACCGATGACGGCGATGTCGAACCTCTCCACCGTGCCTGGGCTCAAAGGCTGACGCCCCAGCGGCTCCGCCAGTCCTGGAACACCAGCATCGCCCAGATGATGTGGCTGTGGTTGGCGCGGTTGTCCCAATGCTCCGAGAGCAGCCGCTGGACCGTGTCCGCCTGGAACAGCCCGTCGGCCCGGAGACGCTCCGGTGCCAGCAGTTCCTCCGTCAGCGGCCGGAAGGCATCCTTCAGCCAGTGCTTGATCGGGATCGAGAAGCCCTGCTTGGTGCGGTAGACGCTCTCCTTCGGCACATGACGCGCCGTGACTTCCTTCAGAAGCGGCTTGGTCACCCCGTCCTTGAGCTTCAGGTCGGAAGGCATGCGGAAGGCGAGGTCGACAATCTCGACGTCGAGCAGCGGCACCCGCACCTCCAGCGAGCAGGCCATCGACATCCGGTCGGTCTTCACCAGGCAGTTGTCGACCAGGTAGGACTTCATGTCGACATGAAGGGCGCGATCCGTCTCGTCCCGACCACGCGCCTCGGCCATGTAGCGCTCGATATGCGATTCGGCGCGGTAGATCGATCCGGCGCCGAATCCAGGCGCGAACAACCGCTCGCGAAGTGCCCGGTCCACGAACATCCGCCAGCGGGCATGGCCCAGCGACGGATCAAGGCGGCCTCCCTCGACGAACCGCTTGGCCTTGTTGATCAGGCCCTTCTTCTGCGGGCGGGGCGGGATGCGATCGAGCATCGGCGCGATCACGCCGTCACGCACGAACGACGGCAGTCTCTCCCACCGGCCGGCCATGCCCTGGGCGACATAGGTATCATAGCCGCCGAACAACTCGTCGCCGCCATCGCCACTCAATGCCACCGTGACGTGGCGCCGGGCCAGGCGGGACACGAGGAAGGTCGGGAAGATCGAGAAATCCGCGATCGGGTCGTCCATGAAATGCATGAGATGGTCGAACAGGCCGCGCACGTCCGGCCGGATTACCTCGACCTCGTGGCGCACCCCAAGATGCTCCGCGACCCGCCGGGCGTGCGGTAGCTCGTCATAGGAGGCGTCGTCGAAGCCGATCGAGAAGGTGAGGGCGCCCTTGCCCATCTTCGCCACGACCAGCGAGCTGTCGACGCCGCCGGACAGCATGGCGCCGAGGGGCACGTCCGCCACCATCTGCCGCTGCACGGCAGCCCCCAGTGCTGCATCGAGGCGGTCGGCCCAGTCGTGCCGGCCGTGCTCGACCTGATCGGCCGCCGGCAGGTCCCAGTAGCGGCGCTCGCTGATCTCGCCGCTCGCGAGTTCGATCGCCAGCGTGCAGCCCGGCTCCAGCTTGCGGACGGCGCGAAACAGGGTGCGCGGTGCCGGGACGTACTCCCAGGTCATGAACTCGGCCAGGGCGTCATGGTCGAGTTCGCGGGGGACGAGGCCGCTCTCCAGGAGCGCCTTGATCTCCGAACCGAACACGACGTGGCCGGCGAGCCTCGCCACGAAGAGCGGCTTGATGCCGATCTGGTCGCGCGCCAGGAGGACGCGGCGCCGGGTCCGATCGTGCAGGGAGAAGGCGAACATCCCGTTCAGATGCTTGGGGAAGTCGTCGCCGTGCTCCTCGTAGAGGTGCACCAGCACCTCGGTATCCGACTTCGTGCGGAACCTGTGCCCGCGCTGCTCGAGCTCGGCACGCAGCTCACGGTAGTTGTAGATCT
>NZ_DATAGQ010000153.1:0-37305 GCF_036263595.1 Geminicoccus sp.
CTGCTTCGGCCACGGAAAAAAGCGGGCCGCCTGCTCGGGGGGGATAGCAGGCAGCCCGCAGTATCGAGGGAGGGTTGAAACGCACCGGCATGACGACCGGTCCCCTCCCAAACGCGCGGGTTCGCGGCAGGTTCCCGATCCGGCGACAATCGCGCAGCAACGACTAAGGAACCTTCGCGCGGCATTCAGGCTTCCTTCTGCGTGAACTGCAGTTCCAAGCTGATGATGCCTTGGGAAGGGCTCCGGCGATGCTCTTATGGGCCATGTTGTTCTTCACCTTTTCCTTCATCTCGGGAACAGTCGGCTTTGCCGGGTTGGCCGCCGTGTCGAGCGGCATCGCGCAAATGCTCTTCTTCGTCTTTCTCATCCTGACGGGAGCTACGTTCGGATCGTTTCTGCTAGCACGTTGACGAAGTGTGCAATCTGTAACATAGCCACGGAACCAGTCGCTCGATCGATGGTTGTTGGAATAGCCCGGTGCCATGGCGGGCCGAGATCGAGAGGCTGCCCTTGCGCGCAGGTGCTGCTTCCGCCGGGATGGATGGAGCGCAGTGGGACGGCTGCGATCCCATGGTCGCGTCAGGTCAACGACGCACACACGGGCAACCGCTGCCTGGGCAACTTGAGTTGAGAGGGGGCTGGGCTTTGTCGGATGCGTCGGACCAGCCTCGTCCAGGAAGCAAGAAGAACGTCCCGAGCCGAGGCGCGAGCCGTCGGTCGCTCACCGAACCCGGGTGGGATCGTTGGCTCGACCGGCAGATTCACCAGTTGTACGATCCGGTCCTGAACGAAGCAATCCCAGCCGAATTGCGCGAACTTCTCATGCGTTTCGACGAAAAGCCGCCGGAAGGCGATGAGTCGAAGTGATGTGCTGGCGTAGCTGAGGTTCCGCTTCGTTGTCGTTGGGATAGTCCGGGGGATGTTGAGATGGCGTCTATGGCGGCGGAGATCGCCCAGATACTGCCCTATCTGCGCCGTTATGCACGTGCCATTACTGGCGACCAGCGGCTTGGCGACATCCAGGTGCAGCGCTGTCTCGAGCGTTTGCTGACCGACCGGTCGAACAGTGCCGGGCTGCCGCTCCGAATCCTGCTATTCCGCAACCTGACGCGGAGTTGGGGCGACCACGGTGCGCAGGAACCGTCGACGGATGCGCCGATCGCGAACGTCGACATCCTGGACAGGCGCATGCGCGAGATCGCGCCGGCGCGACGCCAGGCCCTCGTCCTCTCGGTTCTCGAAGGCTTCTCCGTCGCCGACATCGGCACGATCCTGGACCTTTCGCCCCAGGAAGCCGAAGAACTGCTGGCGCTGGCCAAGGTCGACCTGCGCGATCAGCGACCTACCAGGATCATGATCATCGAGGACGAACCCATCATCGCGCTCGACTTGGCCAATATCTGCGAGCGGAATGGTCATGAGGTCGTCGGCATCGCCGCCACCCGTACGGAGGCCGTGGCCAAGGCCATGGAGCAGCGGCCTGGTCTGATCCTGGCCGACATCCAGTTGGCCGACGACAGTTCCGGAATCGACGCCGTCAGCGACATCCTCGCCAGCATGAGTGTGCCAGTCATCTTCATCACCGCGTTCCCGGAGCGCCTCCTGACCGGGCAGCGGCCCGAGCCGACCTTCCTGATCACCAAGCCATTCGATGCGGACACCCTGGCTGTGTCGATCTCGCAGGCGCTCGCGACCGCCGCGGCGTGACGGCAGTCCCGAAAGCCAGGTCTGCTGGACTGTTGTCCCGGTTCCTGCCGGCTCGACTGCGTGGCCTGAAGGGTCGCCTGGCACTGGTGGTGGCCCTGGTGCTACTGGTGCCGACCGCCTTCGCCATCGCTCAGGCGATGAAGGTGAAGGAAGAGGACGAGGCGCGCCAGCGTGCGACCCTGGAGCGGACGCTGACGCTGATCGCAGGGTATCATGACCAGGCGGTGGAGCAGGCAACCCGCCTGCTTTCCAACCTTGCGACGCGTCCGGACGTCACTGGCGACGACATGACGCTCTGCCGGCAGGCGTTGGAGATCGAGGCGCAGCAGAACGCGCTGTTCAGGGCCTTCGCCAGGACCGACGCCACTGGCCGGGCCATCTGCAGCTCATCCGCTTCCGCCGTCGGCCTCGACTTTTCGGACCGGGACTGGTTCCTCGATCTAGCTCGGAACGGCAAGGACATCGTGTCCAGCGGTGTCCTGATGTCCCGCAATCCGCTGACCGGGCGGACGATCGTCCTCGGGGTGCCACTTCGGGACGGGCAGGGCCAGTTCGCCGGTGCTATCGGCCTGGCCCTGGCGCTGGATGGACTCATCGCCCTTCCTCAGTCGATCCAGCTTCCGGCCGATGCGATCGCGGCCGTCGTCGATCAGGACGGTACCATCGTCACCAGCCGCGGCCAGCTGGGCTTGGTGGATATCGAGCCGCAGACCATCCGGAACCTGCTGAGCCATCCGTTCACCCAGGTGGTGGCCGAAAGTCATCAAGGGACGACCTGGCAGTTCATGTCCCGCCCCAGTGAGGTTGAAGGGGTGCTGACGGCGGTTGTCGTCGGCCTGCCGGTACAGCGCTGGAACTGGCTGGATGCGCGTTTCCAAAGCGGCATTCTCCTGCCGACCTCGATCCTGTTCTTGTCGGTGTTCGTCGTCTGGGTAGCCACTGACCTCCTGATCACCCGCCCGCTGCTGAAGCTCGCCCGGGCGGTCCGCAAGTGGCGCCGTGACGGCGAGATCCCGAACCTGGCCCTGGATGGTGCGCCTGAAGAGCTGGAGGAACTGGCTCACGCCTTCACGAGGGCGGCCCGCGAGATCCGGGAGCGCGACCAGCTCCTCCAGTCCTCCCTGCAGGAGAAGGACCTGCTGCTGCGGGAGATTCACCACCGGGTGAAGAACAATCTGCAGATCGTGACGAGCCTGCTCAACCTTCGGGCGGCGTCCCTGCGGAACGTCCAGGCGCAGCGGGCGATGCGGGAGGCCCAGCTGGGAATCAAGGCGCTGGCGCTGGTTCATCGCAAGCTCTACGAGCGGATCGACCTGAAGCTGGTGTCGCTCGACGAGCTGCTGGAGGAGCTCTGCCCGCTCGTCCATGACCTCTCGACCGACCTGTCCAATCGGGTGAGCCTGGCGATCTCCCTGGATCCCATGGTTGTGGTCGCCGATCAGGCCACGCCGCTTGCGCTGCTGACGACCGAACTCCTGACCAACGCCGCCAAGCATGCATTTCCAGAAGCGCGGCGCGGGACAATCGAGGTACGGTTGGAACGGCTCGAAGGGGGAATGGCCCAACTGGTGATCGCGGATGACGGCATAGGCATCGCGACGGAGGCGGGTGCGGAGTCGACCGAGGTCGCCACGGGGATGGGCGCCAAGTTGGTCCAGATGTTCGCTCGCCAGGTGGGCGGCCAGTTGCATGTCGAGACCGGCAACAGCGGAACGCGAACCACGCTGGTCTTCACGCCCCTTACGAAGTAGGATCATTTCTCCGGCGATTTTTCCATGAACAGCATGGAACCTCTGGTGCCGAAGCCGGTTTAAAAACGTGTCTATGCTCATTTGGCTACTCGCGGGGGGGCCGGAGCGTCGACAGAAGAGGGAGCGAACGACCCATGTCAGTTTTCCGGCAGGATATCGTCGCGCTGCTACCGCACTTGCGTGCCTTCGCGCGCAGCCTGACTTCCGGCAATAGCGCGCTGGCGGACGATCTCGTGCAGGACACGATGGTGAATGCGTTGCAGGCCCAGGCTCAGTTCCAGGAAGGGACGAACCTGAAGGCCTGGATGTTCACTATTCTGCGCAACCGCTTTCACAGTGTCATCAGCCGCAAGCACGTCACGGCCGAGGTCGAGCAGGACGAGTCGATCGAGAATCACTGGTGGCAGCCTGCCTACCAGGAAAGCTCGATCGAACTGGATGCTTTCCGCCGCGCGTTCCGTCACCTCAGCGCGACCCATCGCGAGGTGCTGGTGCTGGCGACCGTCCACGAACTGCCTTACGAGAAGATCGCCGAGATCTGCGGCTGCGAGGTGGGTACGGTGAAGAGCCGGGTTGCCCGCGCTCGCTCGATCCTCAAGAAGATGGTGCTTGAGGGTGATCTGCCGGTCGATCGGACGAAGGTCCCGGTTCGCAAGTACGAGCCGAAGATCGACGAGAGCGTTCCGGACGAGGCCCGCCGGATTGCCGTGGCCCAGGCCGTCAAGGAGGATCTGGTGCGACGTACGGGTCGATCCTGGAACTGAGCTGACAGCAGTAAAGTTGATTTGAATGGAGAGGCGCCTTCGGGCGCCTCTTTGCGTTTGAGCGCCGTGGTCGTGGGTTTGATGCCCGGGCGACCATGCGGTTCGATTGGCCTGCTCCAATGTCGTCAGGAGTACCGATCGCAGTTGCGGTGGAATGGTAGCGCCCAGCCGAGCGTCTGCTTCCGGAGGTAGGCAAGCAAAAGCTCATGGCACGGACCTCGTCAATGATCAGCGGCTGTGATGGTAAAGCTATGCTGGTCCTTGGCGGAACTATACTCCAGTCCGCAACTGTTGCTCGCCGGTAGTTCATGCACAGGAGAGAGGCATCCGTGGCTGTGTGCCAAAGACCCATTTTTTTAGTTCTAGATAAGAATAGGCGATACAGTAGTATGTATACTCCAGTGGTGCTTGTCGTCTATCGGCTCGCCGATCTTCCAGTGCTGCGACGAGGTTCGAGCTGTGTCGATTTTGGCTGTTCGCCCCAATAGCGGGAACCTCTTCTGATCCGGCAACAATAACGTCGGCTTTATCTGGTGCGGCACCGATCTGCAGGCGCCGGCGTTGTTCTTCAGCGAGTTCTTGACTGTGGATCGTGATCGAGCATTGCTGCGGCGGCGGAGGGCCATTTGCACAAGACAACAATTCTGCTGCTGATCAACCCGAACAGTCGCCGTGGCGGGCAGTACCTGGACGAGATCCGGGACTTCTTCGAGGCAAGCGGGATGGAGGTGCTGGCGCCGGCCGTGGCAGACAAGGCAGACATCCCCCGGGTGATCCAGGAGATGGCGGCGAAGGTCGACATGGTGGCGGTCGGCGGCGGCGACGGCAGCGTGCATGCGGCGCTGCCCGGCCTTCTGGCGACGGGGCTGCCGCTGCTTCTTCTGCCGCTTGGAACCGCCAATGACATGGCGCGGACGCTCGATCTGCCGACGGACCCGCTCGATGCGGCAGCCCTCGCGCTCACGGGCCGTCGGCGTCGGATCGATATCGGCCGGGCTAATGGCGAGCTGTTCGTCAATGCGGCGAACATCGGGCTGAGCGTGGAAGTGGCTCGTGAACTGGACCGCGACCTGAAGCGCCGCTTCGGCGTGCTCGCCTATGCGATCGCCGCCATTCGGGCCTTGCACCGGCGTCGGTCGTTCCGCGTGCGCATACGGCTGCCGGACGAGATCCTGCGCATGCGGACCCTGCAGCTCGCGGTCGGCAGCGGCCGGTACTATGGCGGCGGCATGGTCATCCACGAGGATGCCCGGGTCGATGACGGCCTTCTATGGCTGTACAGCATCGCGCCCCGGTCGCTCTGGGAGCTTGCCAAGAACGCGCTGGCCTGGCGGGCTGGCCGGCATCGCGCCGCCGGGCGGACCACCACCCGCTCCGCACCCTGGTTCGAGGTACGGACGAGTCGTCCGCGAACGGTCACCGCGGACGGAGAAATGGTGACGCGGACCCCGGTGCGGTTCGAGGTTCTGCCCTCTGCCCTCGAAGTCGTGGTCGCCGACGAGGTGGGAACCGAAGAGCAGCCCGGAAGTTGATCATGCCGGTGTGAGGTGTCGGTGCGAGCCGCCGTCGAACGCCGGGAAGGGTCTGCAAGACCGACACCAATCGGACCCTCGTGAACAACAAGGATCTGCAACCATGCATTCCAAGCGTCGTGCTGCGTTGGCGCTCATGCTCGCTCGTGACTCGCTGCTGACATGCCATCGGCTGGCGCGTCACATCGTCGACGAGATCGACGGGTCAAGCGCGAAGCGGTGGGGCCAGGCCTATGCACGACGGATCGAGTTGTTCGAAAGCATGATGCGTTGTCTGATCGACTATGGAGTGAAGCCCGGCGATCTCCAGGAGAAGCTGAAGACGGTTCCGACGGAGGATCGGGTTCCCGTCACCCTCGAATCCGTGATGGCGGCCGAGGCGACCTTGGAGCGGCACCTGGAGTTCTCGCTGCGCGCCAGCATGGAGGACCCGGACCTGCACCGCCTGCTGGCCAGCGCCTTCGAGGAGGTCCGGCAGTTCAGGACGGCCCTCGAGATCCAGCCCGTGCCGGCCGATGCCCAGCCGGGCATGTTTCCGACGGCGGCCTCGAGGGTGCCTCACTATGTCGGCACGGCCCTGCAGTAGGACGTTAGATCAGCATGAGGCGAGGCGCCGCGTTGGCACGCGGTGCCTTCGCCGTTTCAGCTGATCACTCGGTCGGCGGAAGCTGGTCCAGCTGGGGCCGGCTGAGGCCGATCCGCACCACGTCCTGCTCGTCCGTCTGCAGTTCCGACGCCGCCAGCAGCACCGGTTTCGCGCCGATGCCCAGGAAGCCGCCTACTTCCACGACGACTGCCTCGACGCGCTGGTCCTGATCGACGACCAGGTCGGTCACCTCGCCGATGCTGTTGCCCTCGACGTCGCGCACTTCCCGACCGACAAGATCGGTGACGGCGAGTTCGTTCTGGGGGACGCTGTCAGGCGTGGCGCTCTGTCCATAGGCGACCGCACTTCCGCCAAGAAGAATGGCCGCCAAGAAGATGGCAGGTCTGTTCACTGGACCCGGTCCTTCCTGTCGGTGGATGATGATGGGAACGAACGGGAGATCGTTCCACACTCTCGGGGAAACCCAGTGTCAGCCCGTGGTTCCGAACCGCGGCGATTTTCCTGGCGGTCCAGCCGTTGTGCTTCGCCGCGGGCGCAAAACCTGGTGCGGGAACGAAGGATATCGTTCTACGTTCAATTATCGAGGGCGAGGAGGAAGTCCGCATGTCCGATGATCGGGAAGCACGAATTCGCGACCGTGCTTATCATCTTTGGGTTGAGCAGGGTCAGCCGAGCGGCCGCGATGCGGAGCACTGGCACGAAGCCAGACGACTCGTCGACGAGGAAGAGCAGGCCGGTATCGAGATGCTCGAGGATCATCGGAACCAGTCGATTGCCAAACCCAAGCGCGGGACGGTCGTCGCGGACCATCGCCCGTCGGAAGAGCCTGCGAACAAGTCGGATGAGCCAGCACCGGTCCATGCCGAGACTCCTTCACTGAAGAAGGAGAAGAAGACCAAGACGAAGAGCAAGGCGGCGCCGGAACCACCGGAGGCCGAGGCCGCTGAAGCGAAGGTGGCACCACGCGCGCGCAAGGGCAGGGCCAAGTCGGGCTCGATCGAAGCGGTCTGAACCCGCCCGACCGGCTCCAGAGGACATATTGGATGACGACGCAAGACAAACACTCCCTGCACCAGGGAGATGCCACGAAGGTCACCGAGAAGGAGCTGGACAAGGCGATCGAGGATACCTTTCCGGCCAGCGACCCGCCGGCGGTGACCCAGGGGAGCACCGGCATTCCCGATGCCCTCAAGGAACGACGCGAGGAAGCCCGCCAGGATAGCCCGGACAAGAAGCCCTAGCGCTGGCCGTCAGCCTGTCGGTGCTGCCGCTCATGGTGACGTCTCATGACGGTCCAGGAGCGGCAGGCGGTCAGATCCGGTCGAGCAGGCGCCGGATGCGGCCGAACGCCTCCTCCAGGCGTGCGGTCGACAGGGCAAAGCAGATCCGCACATGGGCGTCGTTGCCTTCGCCGAACGTGAACCCCGGCGCGATCCCCACCTTCTCCTCCCGCAGGAGGCGCCGGGCGAAGTCCAGGCCGCTGATCGATCCCTTGATCCGCGGGAACAGATAGAACGCCCCTTCCGGCACG
The DNA here is from genome assembly GCF_036263595.1 of Geminicoccus sp. NCBI lineage: Bacteria > Pseudomonadati > Pseudomonadota > Alphaproteobacteria > Geminicoccales > Geminicoccaceae > Geminicoccus > Geminicoccus sp. The sequence continues at coordinate 7,893 of NZ_DATAGQ010000153.1, forward strand.
AGCATGTCGAGCTTGGGGTGGCTTCCCAGGATTTCGACGGCCAGCTGCCGGTTGAAGGCGCATCTGGCTACGAAGTCATGGACGAAGCCGTCACCTTCATCCAGCGCAGCCAGACCCCCGTACTGCACGAATGCCGTGGCACCGGTATTGTTGACCTCCGACAGGACCGAGATCGGCACTGCGAGCTGCTTGGGGTGCACCATCCATCCCAACCGCCAGCCGGTCATTGCCCAGGCCTTCGACCAGCCGTTCAGGATGAACACGGGCTCCTCCGGCTCTGCGATTGTGACGAACGACGGTGCGGGGCCGGGCTGATCGAACACATTGCGGTGGTACACCTCATCCGAGATGATCGCGATGCCGCGCGCCCGGCACAAGGTGAGCAGCGCCACCTGTTCCTCCCGCGACATCACCCAGCCCGTCGGATTGGACGGCGTGTTGACGTAGACGGCCTTGGTCTTGTGGGTGATGGCCCGCTTGACGTCGTCCATGTCCAGGTGCCACCGGCGAGGCCCCTCGCGGAGCCGGACATCGACCGTGCCGCCGCCCAGAGCCTGCACCACCGTGCGGATGTTGGGCCAGTAGGGCGAGACCAGGATTACCTCATCGCCGGGCTCGACCAGGCATTGGCAGGCAAGCATCACGGTCAGCATCGTCGAGCCGGGAGCCGAGATCCGGTCCGGATCCAGCTCGATGCCATATTGCTTCGCATGGTAGCGGAGCAGGCCCTCCCGCACCGGAATGTGCCCGCGCGTCCAGTCGTAGAACGTCTTGCCCGCGTCCAGCGCCTTCTTGGCCGCGTCGTTCACGAAGCCCGGCGAGGTCAGGTCGCTCTCGCCGAACCACAGTGGAATGATGTCGGGATCGCCCAGGCCTTCCCGTGCGATCTGCCCGATCCCGGAGGGTTGAAGATCCAAGACGAACGGCCGGATCGGGTTCATGCGCGGAGGGTCCCCGGAAATTGTCGCGATACGCTGATCAGGCCAGCCGTGCTTCGAGCACGTGGCACCAGTGATGGTAGAGCATGAGATGGATCTGCTGGACCAGCGCCGTTTCGTCGGAAGGCACCATCAGCAGATGGTCGACCCGGCCCTGCAGAGCCGCACCACCCGATCCGGTGAGCGCGATCGTCTGCATCCGGTGGCTTCGCGCCGCATCGAAGGCCGCCAACACGTTCTCCGAGCGGCCAGACGTGGTGAAGCCAAGCAGCACGCCTCCCTCGCTGCCATGAGCGCGCACCTGGCGGGCGAAAATGTCCTGGAAGCTGACATCGTTGCCCCAGGCCGTGATGAAGACGGGATCGGCCACCAGCGCCATCACCCGATACGGCCGCCGGTTGCGTTTGAAGCGGCCGACCAGCTCGGCGGCAAAATGCAGGCTGTCGGCCGCCGAACCCCCATTGCCGCAGACCAGCAATGGGCGGTCCGCCGCCAGGGCTTCGGCGATCGTCTCCACGGCACCGTTCACCTGCTCCTCGGTGAGAGCCGCGACCGCTTCGTCGTGCAGTCGCCGGCTGCGCTCCGCCCAATCATGCCAGGAGGCTGCGCTCGTCATGCCCGGACTATCCCTTCCTGGGTGCAACTCGTGCTATAAGCCCCCCCATGGTGAACCCAGAGACCAGGGCCGTCTATGCGCGCGCCGTCACGACCGCGGCCCATGTGCGCAACGCCGCCATTCAGGCCGCGTTCGCCGCCGTGCCGCGGGAGCGCTTCCTCGGCCCGCCGCCCTGGCAGGTCGTGAGCGACTTCGGCACCGTGCGCGCCACCGACGACCCGGCCCTGCTGTACAGCGACTTGCTCGTGGCGATCGATCGTGCCCGAGGCATCAACAATGGCGAGCCGCAGCTCTGGGCGCTGGTCTTCGACCGGCTGGCGCTCGCTGAAGGGATGCGGGTCCTCCATGTCGGCGCCGGGACCGGCTACTACACGGCGATCCTGGCTGAACTGGTCGGTCCGTCCGGATCGGTCACGGCGCTGGAAGTGGAGGCGGACCTAGCCGCACGGGCCCAGGACGCGCTGGCTGCCTGGCCGCAGGTGACCGTGATGGCCAAGGACGCGTCGGAGCTGACGGACCTGCCGTTCGACCGCATCGTGTTCAGCTGCGGCGTGACTGGTCTGCCTGGCCCGTGGCTGGAAGGCCTTACCCCGGGAGCCCGGATCGCGGTACCGCTGACCGGCGTCGATCACGCCGGCATCTTCCTGCTCCTGATCCGGCAAGAGGCTGGATTCGAGGTCGTGCCGCTCTGCGGCGTGTCCATCTATCCGGCTGCCGGCTTTCGGCGGCCCCAGGAGGAACGGCAGCTCGACGGCGTACGTCGCGCGGATCGGGAAGCGCTCTGGAGCGCACGCAGCCTGCGGCACGTTGCAGGAACCGAGCCGGCCGAACGCATCTACGGCTTCGGCGGCCATGTGCTGAGCATGCAGCCGCTGGCTCGTTAGGAGGTTCTTTACCAAGCCTGCGTTAGCGTGCACGCACACGAGACACTTCAGGCACACACCAGCCGGATCTGCTGCACGCGATGAGTTTTTCCGACCCCTACGATGACGGCCTGACGCGGTTCGACCGCCCGGCTGGCGATCCCGCAGCTTCCCCGGCCGATACCCCGCAGACGCGATCTGCTTCGTTCCGTCTGGCCTATCTCGACCCGGATTTCCTGCTCCGCAAGGATCTGCGGCCGGTACGCTTCCAGCTGGAACTGCTGAAGCCCGACCTCATCCTGGCCGAGCACGGTATCGATTCGACCGTCGTCGTGTTCGGCAGCGCCCGGGTCCCGAGCCCGGAGGACGCGCAGGCCACCATCGACGCGGCCGAGCGCGCTCATGCGCAGGCCCCCGACGATGTCGGGCTGCGGCGTGCGCTGGCGACAGCCCGCCGCCTTGCCAGCCATGCGAATGGCTACGCGGCGGCCCGGCGGTTCGGCGAGCTGTGCGCGATCTTCAGCAAGGCCAATCCCGGCCGCGAACTGACGGTCGTGACGGGCGGCGGACCGGGCGTCATGGAAGGAGCCAATCGCGGTGCTGCCGAAGCCGGGGCGGAGACCGTCGGGCTGAACATCGTGCTGCCGCACGAACAGGCGCCCAACCCCTATCTCACGCCTGACCTCAGCTTCCAGTTCTACTACTTCGCCCTGCGCAAGATGCATTTCCTGATGCGGGCGCGCGCGCTGGTGGCGTTTCCCGGCGGCTTCGGGACGCTGGACGAGCTGTTCGAGACGCTCTGCCTGATCCAGACCGGCAAGAGCCGGCGCATGCCGGTGCTGCTCTACGACAGCGCCTTCTGGAAGAAGCTGGTGAACTTCGAGATGCTGGTGGACGAGGGCATGATCAGCCCCGAGGACCTCGACCTGTTCCGCTTTGTCGATGATCCGGACGAAGCGTTCAGGATCGTCGAGGACTATCACCTGAACAGCCCGATGAAGCGGGTCGGCCGGGGCAAGGTCTAGCATCTTGGTCCCGTTCCGGCCCTCCCTTCCGCCCGTCTTCCCTGGCCACCAGCCGTCGCTGCCGGTCCGCTCGCTTCCTGGTCGGTCTGCCACCGGACGGCTTCGGTGAGCGAACGCGTGGCGATGCGGCCGGACACGGATGGCTGGCTCGGCTCGCCCTGTGTCGGCATCTGTCATACCGACCCGGCCACGGGCTGGTGTGGCGGTTGCGGTCGTAGCGGGGAGGAGCTGGCGGCCTGGGGCGACATGCCGGCTGCCGTCCAGCGGGCGACCTGGTCCGATCTGCCCCGGCGCATGGCGATCCTGGGCCCGGGCTACCAGCTGCTCCCCTGGACCGGGGCGAGGCTGCTGCAGCGGCTGGCCGAATTGTCCATGCTACCCGGCGCCGGCTGGCGCATGGGCGTGCATGGCGCTGCTGCGACTTGTGCCTCCCACGGCGAGTTTCGCGCCGTGACGATCGAGGATGGTGCCCTGGTCGTCAGGTCGGAGGAAGGCCGGCTGGCGGTCCGGCCGACGGCGGGGACGCGGGCCTTCGATCTGGCCGACAGGCAAGGCGGGGTGCGGCGGATCGTGCTGGCGTTGCATCGGGTGCGCTTCAAGGTCCTGAACCCTTCCGGCATTGCCTGCCTTGGGCAGGACGCGGAGGCCCTGCAACCGGCGCGGCGCGATGCCGCCTTGTTCGACCTGGGCCTGGGCCGGCGCCCGATGCGCTTTTGCATCCGGACGCACGATCCCCGCGTGATCGACCTGTTGCGCCAGCATGCAGGCGGCGACGTGCTGGGCCTGCCCGAGCTGGTCCAGGCCTTCGCGGCCGGAACCTCCGACCATGTCGTGGTCTCGCCGCTCGGTCGCATCGAGATCGACGGCGCCTCATGGCAGGCCGGCGGCACGGCCCGCACGGAACTGGTGGCCGATCTCCTGCAGACCGGCCGCGAGCTGGCCCCGGGCCAGCACCTGCCGCCTGACTACGTGGCTTGCGCCCAGCTCCTGGTGGACGATGCCGCCTGATCGCGGCGCGTTGCATGCTCGCCCTGACGCCCATGGCGTCAGCAGGCCGGAGTGTGCTGCCAACAATGCGGATCGCCAGAAATGCTGCACAGACCGAGCTTGGAGGCTGTGGGATCATTCCCGTAATAGGAGAAATGATCTGGACTGATTTCGCCAATAAGTTTAAATCCGTCGCACTATCCTCGATGGAAGTGAGGCTCGACGATGCAACCGCCAATATCGGTGCAGCGGCGCCTGCGATGGCTCTGTCTCCTGGCCTTGTCCACCTTGGGCGCCTGTGCCGGGCCCGGCGCCAACCCGCTGCCGCGCGATCCCTATAACGGCGTCAGCACCGTCTCGCCGGCCGGTTCCATCCTGCAACTGCCAAGCGACCTGGCGGACCTGCGCCTGGCCACCCGCCGCAGCGTCGACCGTGGCACGCTGGTCGAGGAAGTGGTGCTGGCCAACGATACGGCGATCCCCAAGGAGAACCTGATCAGCACGCGGACGCGCTGGCGCGGCATGGGCGCCTATCTGCCGGCCGAACTGCCCAACCCGTTCAAGCTCGCCCTCATCCAGGAGCGTTTCCTCGATCAGTTCCCGGGTGCCGCGCTGGACACGGCCGCGCGGGAGCGCCGCAACCGGCGTGGCGTCCATCGCTACCTGCTGGCCGACCTGGGCGATGCCGGCAGCTGCATCTACGCCTGGCAGTATTTCGATGCCCCGACTGAACTGCGCGCCGAGGTCCACAGCTTCGCGGTCGACATGCGCTACTGCGTCCCGGACAAGGACGCCACTCGCATGCTCGACCTGTTCGACCGGATGGCACTGGTAGCGCCGCTCTGAGACGGCCGCACCCAATCAGAACAATAGCGAGGAAATCCTCGGGTCGCCCGAATGGCTGGCGCGCGAGGTGAATGATGGATCAAGCAACACGGCCGCCGCCCGGCGCCGGCATCGAGGTGGTCGACCGCCGCGGCCGCCGCGGCTCGTCGCTGCGCATCCTCTGGATGATGCCGTGGCTCCTGATGATGGCCGTCCTGCTCTGGTTCGGCGCGCAAGATTTCGGCGTCGCCAACCAGGGAGTGCTGGCGCTGCTGCTGCTGGCCGTCCTGCTGGTGCTGCACGTCACGCGACTGACCAAGGTCTGCCGCACCTTCTTCATCTTCACCGCCGCCTTCCTTAGCTGGCGCTACGTGTCCTGGCGCGTGGCCGACACGTTGCCGGATCCGACGAGCTGGGCCTTCATCCCCGGCGTGCTCCTGTTCGCCGCCGAGATCTACGGCATCCTGATGCTGTTCCTGGGTGTGTTCGTGAACATCCGGCCGATCGACCGTCCGACGGCGCCGCTGGCTCTCGATCCGGCCGAACTGCCGACCGTGGACGTGTTCGTGCCGAGCTACAACGAGCCGGAAGACCTGCTCGAGACGACACTGATCGCCGCCTCTCAGATGACCTATCCGCGCGACAAGCTCCGGGTCTATCTGCTGGATGACGGCGGCACGGCCCAAAAGCAGAACGACCGCGACCCGCGCAAGGCGAAGGAGGCCATCGCGCGCAACCGCACACTGCAACTCCTCTGCGCGCGCCTTGGCTGCTTCTATCTGACCCGCGAACGCAACGAGCATGCGAAAGCCGGCAACATCAATGCCGCCCTGGGGAAGACCGACGGCGACCTGATCCTGATCCTGGATGCGGACCATGTGCCGACCGAGGACTTCCTGCAGAACACGGTCGGGCACTTCGCTCAAGATCCGAAGCTGTTCATGGTGCAGAGCCCGCACTTCTTCATCAATCCGGATCCGCTGGAGCGCAACCTCGACACGTTCGGCCGGATGCCCAGCGAGAACGAGATGTTCTACCAGGTCGGGCAGCGCGGCCTGGATTCCTGGAACGCCTCGTTCTTCTGCGGCTCGGCAGCCGTGCTCCGCCGCACCTATCTGGTCTCGATCGGCGGAATCCAGGGCACCTCGATCACCGAGGATGCCGAGACGGCACTGGAGCTGCACGCCAAGGGGCTGTCGAGCCGCTATGTCGCCAAGCCGATGATCGCCGGCCTGTCCCCGGACACGTTTGCCAGCTTCATCGGCCAGCGCTCGCGCTGGGCCCAGGGCATGATCCAGATCCTGCTCCTGAAGAATCCGTTGTGGAAGCGCGGCCTGCACCTCTCCCAGCGCATCTCCTACCTGTCCAGCATGGTGTTCTGGCTGTTCCCGGTGGCGCGGATGCTCTTCCTGATCACGCCGCTCGCCTACCTGTTCTTCGGCATGCAGATCTATCGTGCCTCCTACCAGGAGTTCGTTGCCTACGGCCTAGCCCATCTGGCCGCCAGCCTGCTGCTGACCAACTTCATGTTCGGCCATGTCCGCTGGCCGTTCATCTCGGAACTCTACGAGATCGCGCAGGCGCCCTTCCTGGTGCGCGCAATCGGCAGCGTCCTGCTCCGCCCGCGTGCCCCGACCTTCAAGGTGACCGCCAAGGCCGAGCGCCTGGACCGCAACTTCGTATCCGAACTGTCCCGTCCGCTGGTCCTGCTGTTGGGCCTCCTCGCGATCGGCACGATCGCCGGCGTCGCGCGCTGGTACGCCTTCCCGCTGGAGCGGGAGAACGTCGCCATTGTGCTTGGGTGGAACCTGTTCAACCTCCTGTTCGTCCTGGGAGCCATCGGCGTGGTCCACGAGCAAAAGCAGCGGCGTGGCATGCCGCGTGTGCCTCGGTCACTGACGGCCGCGGCGACCATCGGCGGCAGCCTCGTGCCGGTGCAGATCGCGGACCTGTCGGTCGGCGGCGCGCAGCTGAAGCTGGACGAGGAAGCCGAGATCTACCGCGATCTCGCCCACGGGGCGGGCAGCCTCGACGTCGAGCTTCGCGGCGAAATCAGGACCATCCCCTTCGAGATCCGCCATGCCGTGGTGGAGGACGACGTGCTGGTGCTGGGCATCCGCTTCGACTGTCAGACGGAAGCGCAGCGCGTCGACGTGGTAAGCCTCTGCTTCGGGTCCAGCGATGCATGGGTGAGCTTCCAGGCGGCGCGCCAGCATCCCCGCACGGTAATCGGCGGCTTCCTTCACTTTGCCAATCTCTGTCTGGTCAAGGGCACGCTCGGCATCATCGCAGGGCTGCGCCAGGGCCAGGTCGATGCGGTTCCCGCCGCGGTCGGTCACGCGGCCCGCAAGCTGGCCCTTCCCCAAGACCTGATCCAGGGAGCGAAGTCCGATGCCTGAGCGTACGAAGGCACCTTGCCGCGCCCGCTGCCCGTCCGGCCTTCTCGTCACGACCGCGACGCTCCTCGGCATGTGCCTGTCGGCCGTCCAGGCCCAGGAGGCCAGCGACGACCGGCCCATCCCGCTGCTGCATGGCGACGTGGATCTCAGGGGGAGCATGGACGAGGTTGTCGTCCCGGTCATCATCCCGCCCGACAAGGCCTTCGATCGCGCTACGCTGAACCTGTCCTACAGCAATGCGCTGGCGGTGCTTCCCGACCGCTCCGGCCTGGATCTGGCCCTCAACGGCAGGCCGCTCGCGACCCTGCCGCTCGTGGGTGCCCAGGGTGCTGCCGGAGCCAGCATCGATCTGCCTGCAGGAATCCTCCAGTCCGGCCGCAACGAGTTCCGCTTCCAGGTCCGCCAGGCCCATCGGCTGCCCTGCTCCAGGGAGCGGTTCGAGGAATTGTGGAGCAAGCTCAGGCAGGACGCCTCCTCGCTGACGCTGCACGGCACCGGCGAGCGCAAGCCGGTCGACCCGGCCTCGATCACCGCCTTCCTCGCCGCCTCGGCGTTCGACGGCGAGCCGCTGGCGATCGCCGCGCGTGCCCCTGCCGATCTCACGACCATGGAACTCGGCAGCCGGGTCGCCCAGGCCGTGGCGCTGGTTCGCGGTGACCGCCCGCTGTCGGTGGACGCGCTGGCGACCGAGGGACTGGACTGGCCGCGGTTCGCGGGCCGCAACTTGGCGCTGATCGGTACGATGGAGGACCTCTCGCCCTTCCTCGAGCCGGAGGACCTGGCATCCCTGGTCGAAGGCAGGCCGCTCATCCGTCGGCTGCCGGCTGATCCCGACCATGTCGCGATGTTCTTCGTGGGCAGCGACATGGCGGCGGCCAAGCGGGCCGTGGACGGGTTTGCCGGCATGGCGACCCGGCCGCTGGAGCCTCCCCGCCTTTTCGAGATCGACCGGGCCGGCGAGTTCAAGCTGTCCGACCTGGGCTTTCGGACGCAGGAGCTGCCGATGGGCGTGACCGAGCCCATGCAGCTGCAGTTCCGCCTGCCGCCCAGCTTCTATGCGGCGGACGGCCAGCGGATGGAGCTGGTCCTGAACTATGCCTACGCCGACAGCATGGCGGCAACCGCGGCGCTCGTCGTCAAGGTCAACGGCATCTCCGCCACCAAGATCCGGCTGGACGACCCGCGCGGTGCCATCGTCGACGGGGCGCGGATGAACCTGACCCTCGGCATGTTCCATCCCGGCATCAACACGATCGCCATCTACCCGATGCTCGATCCGGTGTCCGAGGCGGCCTGCATGAAGGACGGGCCAGTGCTCAGCCTGTTCGAGGACGGCAGGCTGTCGATGCCGGAGTTCGCCCGGCTGACCCATGGCGGCGACCTGCGCGACCTCGTGGACGATGGCTTCCCGTATGGGCAGGAGCAGGCCCAGGTCATGGTTTCCGGCCGGGACCCGGCAACGATCGGTGCCGCCTATACCCTGCTGGGCAAGCTGTCCCAGCGGCATGGCGAGCTCCTTGGCAGGCTGGAGTTCGTGCCGGCGGGAGCCACGCCGCGCGGCCACCTGATCGCCGTCGGCACGCCGGACACCCTGCCGCCCTCGCTGGTGGCGAAGCTGGGCCTGCCATGGCAGGCGGGCGAGGAGCCGGTGCCCGTCGCCCAGTCGCCCTTGGCCGATGCCACGGCGACGCCCGTCGCGGCCAGCACGCCCGACCCGCGCGACAGCTGGCGCTCGCGCCTGAGCGAGGAGGACGGCCGCGCCGGCGGCTCGCTCCTGGACCGGCTCCGCGAGCTGCTGATCAGCGGTGCCAGTGCCGAAGGGGAAACAGCCGGCTTGGTGCGGCCGGCGGCACCCGCGGCTTCCCTGCCCGGCTCGGGTGGGGCCATGCTGGTCGAGGTCGCGTCGCCTTGGGCACCTGAGCGGATCGCGACCGTGCTGGTGGCGGACCGCGCCGGTTACCTGTTGCCGGGCATCGACGAGATCATCGAGGAGCCCCGCTGGAGCGAGCTTGGTGGCGACCGCGTCCGCTGGCGCGCCCGCGACAACGACGTGATCGCCGAGCGCCTGAACCCGCGCTTCCCGCTCCAGGTACCAGAGCCGGATCCCGTCCAATGGCGCCTGGCGGCGCTGACCTGGCTCGCCCAGAACCGGTTGATATGGCTGGGCCTGATGGTCGGTGCCTTGATGTCGGCCAGCCTCGTGACGAGCCTGCTCTTGCGCATGCGCCGGCACTGAGGCGATCGATGTCCAATCGACGCGACGTCGTCATGGCCATGTCGGGCTTCCTCGCCGACCTCACCAACCCATTGCGGGCGGTGTCGAGCTTCATGCGGGGGACGCGTCCCTCGCTGCCCGCCGAGGAATGGCAGGCGTGGTGCGCGCATTTCCTGGACGGCGGCAGGGTGGTCGACACCGGCAATGGCGGGGTCAGCCACACGGAGGGCCAGGGCTACGGCATGTTGCTGGCGGTGGCCTCGGACGACGAGCCCGCCTACGATGCGATGCTGGACTGGACGGTGCGGCACCTGCCTGCCCGGGATGACGGCCTCCTTTCCTGGCGGTACGACCCGCGCAGGCCGGACGACCCGGTCGCCGATCCCAATGCGGCCACCGACGGCGATCTGCTGATCGCCTGGGCGCTCCTGCGCGGCGGGGCGCGGTGGGAACGGCCGGAACTGACCGAGCAGGGGCTCGTCTCGGCCCGCGCCGTCCGACTAGCCGGCACGGTGGAGCATGCCGGCATGCGGGTCCTCCTGCCCGGCCCGGAAGGCTTCAAGCGCCCCGACGGACCGGTGGTCAACCTGTCCTACTGGGTCTTCCCGGCCCTTCGCGCCCTGGCGGCGGCCGATCCGCACCCGGACTGGCCGGCCCTGATCTCCAGCGGCCGCCGGCTCGCCACCAGCCTGCGCTTCGGCAGCAATCAGCTTCCCCCCGACTGGGCGCTCCTGGCCGAGCCGCCCCGCCCGGCCAGCGGGTTCCCGGCCGTGTTCGGCTACAATGCCCTGCGCATCCCGCTCTATGTCGCCTGGAGCGAGCCGGACCCACTCAACCTGGTGGCGCCGATCCTCTCGCTCTGGGACCGTGCTGGCGCCACGCCGCCTTCGGTCGTGGCGCTGGATGCGTCGGGCACGATGGAGGCCGGCGGCGCCGTACCGGGCATCAACGCGATCCGGGCGACGCTGCGCTACCTGCGGGACGGCACGGCTCCGCTCTTCCCGACCATCCGGAACGAAACCGACTACTATGCCGCCACGCTCGTGCTCCTGGCACGGCTGGCCTTCGACGAGGTGTCACGTCCATGAAGCTCCGCATTGCCGGAACCCTGCCGCTCCTGGCGCTGCTCGGCACCGTCTCGTCGTTGCCGCTCCAGGCGCAGGAGGCGCCTGCGGTGCCGGCCGTGGCGGGCGACGGCGTGGTCGTGCGCCTGCAGGCCAGGCGTCCGGGCGGTGAGAACGCGGTGGACGAGGCGCTGCTGCGCTATCTCGCCAGCCGTGGCGATCGCGTCGCCGTCGACGCCGAGATCGACCGGCTGAAGCGGCTGCATCCCGACTGGCAACCGCCGTCCGACCTGTTCGGCGGCCCGCCGGCCGTCGACGAGGGCCCGCTCTGGCAGCTCTACGAGACCGGCGACTATGCAGCCGTGCGCAAGCGGATCGACGCCATCCGTGCCGAGCGCAAGGATTGGAGCCCGCCGGCCAAGCTCGTGTCCCTGATGGACGTGAACGAGACCCGTACCCGCAGCGAGGCCGCCGCGGCCCACGGCGACTGGCCGGAGGTCGTCGCTGTGCTGCAGGCCAAGCCGGCGGCGGCGACCTGCGAGCATGTCGACAATCTGTGGCGCCTGGCGGAGGGCCAACAGCGCACCGGCGACGAAGCCGGCGCCATGGCCACCTACTCCCGGATCATCACCAGCTGTGCTGATGCCGACCACCGCTTCGCCACCCTGCAGAAGGCGAAGCTGCTCCTGTCGCCTTCCGACCTGCAGCGCCTGGTGGGCCTGGAGCGCGCCCGGTCGGACGCGCCCGAAAGGCTGGCCAAGCTCGATGAGCTAACCGCCAAGCCCGCCACGGCCGGCAAGCCTGCCAAGCCCGCCGGCCCCGACTTCTCCCGCATCTACCGGCCGAATGCGACCATCGCCGACGCGCGTGCCGTCGCCCAGCAGGTGATCAACCGCCGCGACGGCGCCGCCGCCCGCAAGATCGGCTGGATCTACCAGACCGAGGGTGACACCGCGTCCGCCCTGCCATGGTTCGAGCACGGGCTGGCTTGGGCACCAGGCGCGGAATCGGCCAAGGGGTTGGCCATGGCGCTGGCGGCCCTCGGCAGGACCGCGGAACTGGAGCAACTCGGCCAGACCTATCCGGCGATCGTCACCGAGGCCATGGGCGGTCAGGTGGCCGTCGCCATGGACCGGGGCGACGTCGCGACCGTGCTGCGGCTGACCCACCAGACCCGCAAGCCGGGCGACCTCCTGCTGCGCAGCTGGTCGCTCATGCGGCTGCTCCGCCCGACCGAAGCCATGGCCGCCTTCACCACGGTGGTCCACGCACCCGACGCCTTGCCCGCCCAGCGGGACGAGGCGGTCTATGGCCTGATCCGGGCCCAGATCGCGCAGCACCTGTTCCGAGAGGCCGCCAATAGCATCACCCGCTATGGCCTGCCGCCCGACCGCTTCAACGAGGTCCAGGCCGACCTGCTGGCAAAGCGGATCCAGGTGGCCTTCCAGCGTGAGGACTACCGGGTGGCCGTGGCCTTGTGCGAGGAGCGGCGGGACTATGCGCTGCCCGACCGCGGCCTGGAGGTCCAGGAGGCCTGGGCCCGCTACCACACGGGCGACATCCGGGCCGCCGAGCGGATCTTTTCCCGGCTGGACCGGATCGTCAGCACCGACGACACGGAAGAGGGCCTGGAGGCGGTCCGCCGGCGCATGATGATCGTCGGCGGCAGCTAAGCGCTCGCGTCAGAGAGCCCGCTCGCGGCCGGACACCAGAAGGAGCCCCAGGATCAGCCCGCCGAACAGGATCGCGCGCCAGCCGGGCGAGGCGTTCACTACCGTGATGAGCGCCGTGATCGTCACCAGCAGGATCGAGCCGGCGATCGTGCCGAGATAGGTGCCCCGCCCGCCCAGGATGGAGGTGCCGCCCAGCACGACCGCGGCGATCGAGCCCAGCAGGTAGGGCTCGCCGATCCCGACATAGCCCTGCCGGTTCATGCCGAGCAGCAGGAGCCCGGCCAGGCCCGCGCAGAAGCCCGAGGCGGCATGCACGGCAATGGCAGCCTTGCCGCCGGGAACACCGGCCAGCATCGCCGCCCGGTCGTTCGTGCCGAGGGCGAACAGCCAGGAGCCCAGCACCGTGCCGTGCAGGACCAGCAGGGTGACGGCGGCCACCATCAGCCAGGTGAGGATGGTCATGGGCAGGCCGAGCACCTGGCCGTTGCCGAGGAAGGTCACGGCAGGATTGTCGACGCTGACCGCACTGCCGCCCGCGATCAGGATCAGGGCACCCTGCAGGATCGTGGCCGTCGCCAGCGTCAGGATCAGCGGATGGACCCGCAGCAGCACGACGCCGATGCCGTTCAGCCCGCCGATCGCCGTGGCGATCCCCAGCGTCAGCAGCACGGCGGACAGGCCGGTCGGGTCGAAGCCGAAGGTCAGGAGCGGCAGCACGATCGCCGAGAAGGTGATGACGGCCGCCACCGACAGGTCGATGCCCCCGCCGATCACGACCAGCGTCTGCCCGGCGGCGACGATGCCGGTGATCGAGGCCAGTTCCAGCAGGTAGCGCAGGTGGCCGATCCGGGCGAAGCCCGGCTTGAGCAGCCCGGCCGCGATCCACAAGGCCACCACGACCAGCCATCCCAGCGTCACCCGGTGACGCAGAAGCCCCTTCATGCCGCGCGCTCCCGCAGCCGCTTGATGCCCATGGCGGCGACGATGATCAGGCCCTGCATCACGTATTGCGCCACCGGCGGCAGGCCCATGAAGAACATGACGTTGACCAGCACCGCCAGGAGCAGGCTGCCCGCCACCGCCCCTCGGATCGTCCCCTGGCCACCGAGAAATCCGACCCCGCCCAAGACGGCCGCCGTGATCGATTGAAGGGTGAGCGGACCGCCGATCAACGGATCGCCCGCCCCCGTCTGGGCGGCCACATAGACGCCGGTGAAGGCGGCGAGCCCACCGGAGATGGCATAGGCCGTGATCCGCGCCGCCGCCACGTTGACCCCGGACCGAAACGCTCCCGCCGGATTGTCGCCGGAAGCGTCGATCGCCAGGCCGAGCGGTGTTGCCCGCAGCACGCGCCAGGCGATCAGGATGACGACCAGGATCAGGAGTGCCGTCGGGTGGACGCCGACCAGCCCCTCCGACAGCCAGGTCGGCATCGAGCCGCCCGGCCTCGCCATGACGAGCAGCGCCGCACCGCCGATCAGGAACGAGGACGACAGGGTCACGATGATCGCCGGCAGGCCGAACAAGGCGACGATCGTACCGACCAGCCCGCCGGCCACCACGCCGATGGCCACGGTGGCGGCCATGCCGAGGCCCGCCCCCAGCACGCTCTCGCCCACCAGCGTCGCCGCCAGCACCGTGCCGAGGCTGACCATGGCGCCGATCGCGAGGTCGATCCCGCCCATCAGCATGACCAGCGTCTGCGCGATCGCGACCAGCGCCACCGGGAACCAGTTCTGCGTGAACCGTGCGATCCCGGCCCAGGTCAACAGGCCCGGGTGGAGATAGGCATAGACGCCCAGCAGCACCAGCAGCAGGACGAACAGGCCGACCTGCCCGCGATTGCGCCGCCAGATCAGCCGCGCATGCAGGCGAGCCCCCGAAGGACGCTCCATCATGCCGCCACCCGCTCGCCCACGCCAAGCGACGCCGCGACGATGGCCTCCTCGGTGGCGACACCATGCGGCAGGTCGGCGGCAACGGCACCCTCGCGGAAGACCAGGACCCGATCGCACAGATGCACCAGCTCCAGCGCATCGGAACTCAGCAGCACGACCGCGACACCCTCGGCCGCCATGGCACGCAGGCGCAGATAGATCTCCCGCTTGGTGTCGACGTCCACGCCACGCGTCGGGTCGTTGAGCAGGAGGACACTTGGTGACAACGGCAGCCAGCGGGCCAGCGCCACCTTCTGCTGGTTGCCGCCCGACAATAGCTGCACCGGCCGCTCCGGCCCGCCGCCACGCACGGTCAGGTTCTCCATGAGGTTGCGGGCAACCTGCGCCTCTTCCTTGAAGCGCCGGAAGCCATGCTTCGCGAACTGGCGCAGCCCCGGCAGCGTCAGGTTGAAGCCGATCGAGAGCGGCAGGAGGACGGCCTCGCGCTTGCGGTCGGCCGGCACATAGGCAAGGCCGCGCGCGATGGCGTCGACCGGATCGCGCGTCGTCCGGTCCGCCTCGCCCGCACGAAAACGGCCGGCCCTGGCATCGATGGCGCCGTAGATGGCCAGCAGCAGTTCTTCCTGCCCCTGCCCGAGCAGGCCGCCCACGCCCAGTACCTCGCCTTTGCGAACGGCAAGGTCCACCGAGCGCAGCCCCGTCGCCTGCAGTCCCTCGATGTCCAGGGCAGCCTCGGCCCGTGCCGTGGACCGGAAGCGCGGGAACAGGTCGCCCGGCTCGCGCCCGACCATCAGCCGCACCAGCGCATGCGGGTCCACGCCGTCCAGCGTCTGGTCTGAGGTGCGGGTGCCGTCTTTCAGCACGGTTACCCAGCCGCACAGGCGCATCACCTCGTTCAGCCGGTGCGAGATGTAGACGAGCGCCACGCCCTCGCGTCCGAGCTGGTCGAGCACGTCGAACAGCGCCTTCACCTCGTGCGCCGTGAGCGACGAGGTGGGCTCGTCCAGGATCAGCACGCGCGGCCTGCGGTAGAGCGCCTTGGCGATCTCGACGAGCTGGCGCTTGCCGAGCGGCAGCTCCTCGACCGGCTGGTCCAGCTCGACCTGGAGGCCGAGGCGGCCCAGCACGGCGCTCACCTCCTGCGCCAGCCGGCCATAGTCGATCAGGCCATGCCTGGTCGGTACCGCCCCCAGTGCCACGTTCTCGACCACCGAGAGGTGCGGCGCCAGGCTCAGTTCCTGCTGGACGACGGCGATGCCGAAGCTGCGTGCCAGTGCCGGCGTCAGCTTCGCATGCTCCTGCCCGTCCACGACGATCGCGCCACCGTCGGGTGCGAGCACGCCGGACAGAAGGTTCACGAGCGTGCTCTTGCCGGCCCCGTTTTCACCTAAGAGCGCGTGCACCCGGCCCGGCACGATGTCGATCGAGACATCGTTCAGGACCGGGTTGCCGAAGAAGCGCTTGCTCAGGCCGCGGGCGGCTAGAACCGGAGCGGCTGACCTCACTTCGCCGCGAGCAGCTTGTCGAACATCGCGATGTCGTACGGCGAATAGATGTAGCCGTCGGCCGGGAAGTCCTGGGCGCGCGCCAGGTACTCGTCGATGTTGGAATTGTCGATGATCGGCAGCGGCACCTCGACGAAGGCCGGCACGTCCCTGCCGTTCAGCGCCTCGACCGCAGCATACACGCCGAGCCCGCCCAGCCAGTTCGGCTGCATGGTGCCCCAGGCCTTCAGGTCCTTCTCCTTCCACAGCTCCAGGAACTGCCGGTAGTTCTCGCCCGTCATCGGCGGCAGCTCGCGACCCTGGCGGTCCATCGCGAGGATCGCACCGGCGGACAGGGCGCCACCGAGCGAGAGGATGCCGTCGATCTCCGGGTACTGGAACAGGAGGCTCGTCATCGCCTCCTGGGCCGGGGCGGCGTTGTAGGCCGTGTTGGTCTCGGTCAGCACCTCGATGCCGGGATTGGCCTGCAGCACCGGCGTGGCACCCGCCCGGCGATCCTCGGATACCGACACGCCGGCAGGGCCGTTCATGATGATGATCTTGCCCTTGCCGCCCAGTTCCTTGACCAGGAACTCGGCTGCCTG
Source organism: Geminicoccus sp. (assembly GCF_036263595.1). Lineage (NCBI taxonomy): Bacteria > Pseudomonadati > Pseudomonadota > Alphaproteobacteria > Geminicoccales > Geminicoccaceae > Geminicoccus > Geminicoccus sp. The sequence goes on from NZ_DATAGQ010000153.1 coordinate 24,485, forward strand.
GGTGCCCCACTTCTTGCTGTCGGTGTTGATCTTCACCGTCAGGTTGTCGGTGGTGACCAGGCTGTCGACGTTGGCGACCGCGATGCCCTTTTCGCAGGCCTGGTCGATCACCCGGTTTAGGGCCGTCGATGAGCCGGCGATCACGATGATCGCATCCACGTCCGCGTCGATCATCGACTGGATCTGGGTGATCTGGTTGTTGGCGTTGCCCTCGGCATCGGTGATGACGAGGTTGTCGACCATGCCCTTGGCCTTGAGCTGGTCGACCACGTCGGTGATCGTGCCTTCGGTCTGCTTCATCCAGGTCGGCACGGAATAGATGTTCGCCCAGCCGACGGTGAAGGGAGGCTTGCGGTCGCCCTTGATGCACTTGGCGGCGGCCTCGGCGGCACTTGGTGCCACGAGTTGGGTGCCTGCCAGAACGGCTGTCGCGACGAGGCCGAGAAGAGTTTTGCGCATTGTTATTGTTCCCTCACCGTCGTTGTCGTCAGACCGGCGCCTGCTCGATCTGGATGCGATAATCGCGCACCGCATTCGCGAAGAACATCCTGCGGCGCTCGTCTTCTGTAAATCCCGACAGGATCTTGTCGAACGACCCGAACACCTCGTCCCAGGTCGCGTGCAGTGCCGCCACCGGGAAGTCGCTGCCGACCATGCAGCGGTCCGGGCCGAACGCGTCGACACAGGCCATCGTCACGTCGCGCAGGCTTTCCAGCGTCCAGTGATGGTCGTAGGCGACCAGGTCCGATAGCTTGATCCGGACGTTCGGCTGCGCCGCCATGACCTTCAGTCCGGCCCGCCAGCGCGCCATGCTCTCCCCATCGCGGTCGGCCGGGCTGCCGACATGGTTGAGGATGATCGTCGTGCCCGGATGGTCGGCCGCGAGCCTGGCCGCATCCCCCATCTGCGAGGGATAGATCATCAGGTCGAACGACAGGCCGAACGTCTCCAGCAACCCGAAGCCCTCGAGCCACTGCCGGTCCTGCATCCAGTCCGGCCGAGCCGCGAACGCCTTGTTGGGATCGTCGTGCCAGGAAAGGATGTAGCGGACACCCCGGACGCGCGGAAACGCGCACTGTTCGGCCAGCACCGCCTCGACGCGTGGATCCTCCAGCGGCACCTTCACCACGATGGCCGACGGCAGACCTTCCCGCTCGGCCAGTTCCTCCAGCCAGCGCGTCTCGCCGAGCGGATCGTCCGCCACCCAGCCGGCCTCGATATGGACCGAGCCGACCAGGTTCCAGTTCTTCGCATCCTCGCGGAGGTGCTTCGGCAGGTAGTCCCGGTAGAGCGGCGTGGGATCGCCGAACACCATCTCCTTGCCAGGCTGCGGCACGATCCAGGGATGCTTGTGCATCCCGATGTCCCAGAAATGGTGGTGCGCGTCGACCAGCGGACCGGTGTAGCTCATGCCGCGAGGCCCAGGTCCTCGGCATAGGCGAAGAGGGCAGGGGTCCCGCCGGTATGGACGAACACGACCTGCTCGTCCTTCCCGAACCGGCCCTTGCGGATCTGGTCGATCATTCCGGCGAACGCCTTGCCGCTGTAGACCGGGTCGAGGACCACCCCTTCGGTCCGCGCCATCAGCTTCACGGCGTCTCGATGGCTGTCGTCGAGCACGCCGTAGCGCACGCCGATATATTCGTCGTGGCTTTCGAAATCCTCGGTCGCCAGCTTCGTGTCCATGCCGACGATGGAGGCGGAGCGGTTGGCGATCCGGGCGATATCCATGGCCCGGTCCTCCTCCCACTTGATTGGCGTCACGTTGACGACCTTGGTCCTGCGCCCCAGCGCCTTGAAGGCAAGTGCGATGCCGGCCGGCGTCATGTTGGCGCCCGCGATGAACAGGGCCGACGGATCGATCCCGAGCTTGTCGAACTGGTCGTGCATTTCCAGCCCGGCATCGACATAGCCGACCGCCCCCAGCGCCAGGTTCTGCTGGTCCATGGGTGCCACGAGGTAAGGCTTCTTCCCCTGCGCCCGCAGTTCCTCGGCCTTCTTGTCGAGATAGGGCTGCAGCAGCTCCACGCTCGGCAGGTCGACCACGGTGACGTGCGCGCCCAGCAGCTGGAACAGCAGGAAGTTGCCCTGCAGCTTCGGCCCCTTCTCGCCGTGCAGCACGACCAGATGAATGCCCAGGCCCAGCTTGGCTGCGGCAGCACTCATCTGCCGGCACCAGTTCGACTGGGTGTAGGCGCCGGCCACGATCGTGTCGCAGCCCTTCTTGAGCATATCGGCCAGCACGTATTCGAGCTGCCGGGTCTTGTTCCCACCGAAGGCCAGGCCAGTGGCATCGTCCCGCTTCAGCCAGATCTGCGGCCCGCCCAGCGCCTCGGAGAGACGTGGGCAGGGCTCCAGGGGTGTCGGCAGGTGGGCCAGCGACAGACGCGGCAGCGCGTCCAGCTTCGTCCGCAGGTCCTCAGGGCTGATCGTCATGTCATGCAGCCATCGGGCGGGTGGTTTTGGCGAGATCACGGAAATTGTCGCGGATATGCTCCGCGGCCCGGATCGCCAGCGCCGTCACGGTCGGCGTCGGGTTGACGACGCCGCCCGTCGTGAACACCGATGCATCGATGATGAACAGGTTCGGCACGTCCCAGCACTGGTTGAACTTGTTCACCACCGACATGTCCGGCGTCTTGCCCATCCGGGCTGTGCCGAGCAGGTGCCAGGCCGGCGTCCGGTAGATGCCCTCGTCGTCCATATAGTCCTGCAGCTTGTAGTCGAAGGCATCAGCCGCCTTGGCGATGTCGACGAGGCGATCGAGCATGTAGCTCATCATCTTCTTGTCGTTCTCGCCCGGCCGGTAATGCAGTTCCGCCACGGGGACCCCGTCCTCGTCGCGCTGCGTCGCCGACAGCGTCACCCGGTTGTCCGGATTGGGTAGGTCGTCACCGATCCCGAAGATGCCGAAGCCGCGCCCGAAATGGCGCTGGAACCACTGGTGATGGCCCTTGCCCCAGGGAGCGCGGGCCGAGGACATGTGGCCATTGGCCTGCTCACCGGCACCGCCGGTGGTGACGCAGTTGAAGTTGAAGCCGTTGATGAAGCCGCGGCTGGTATCGGTCTCGGCGAATTCCCGCGACACCAGGGCTGCGACATAGCCCGTGTGCGACGCCAGCGGCTCGTCCACCCACATCTCGCACGCGACCAGCGTGTGGTGCAGCAGGTTGCGGCCGACCTGGTCGGAGCTGTTCGCCAGGTTGTCCGAGGCTAGCAGCAGGCGCGGCGTGCCGACGCCGTTGGCGGCGAGGATCACCACGTCGGCCGTCACCCGATGCTGCCGGCCGGTGTTCCGATCGACATAGATGGCACCGGTGGCCCTGCCCGAGCGGTCCTTCTCGATCCTGAGCACGCGCGCATAGGTCCGCAGCTCCGTGCCCGCTTCCAGCGCCCTCGGCCAGACCGACATGGAGAACTTGCTCATCGACCCGCGCGGGCAGCTCGTGCAGATGCCGCAGCCATTGCAGGCCGGCCGCCCGTCATAGTCGCTGGAGATCACGCCCGCCGGCACTGGCCACCAGTGCCAGCCGAGCTTGTCGAAGGCTTGTGACATGTGCCGGGCGGGCCCACCCAGCGGCAAGGGGCCGGTCGGGTAGGCCGGGTGCGCCGGCATGGACGGATCGCCCTCCAGCCCGCTCACCCCGATCAGCGCGTCGGCCCGCTCGTAATACGGCCCGATGTCCTCGTACGTGATCGGCCAGTCCGGCTGCAATCCGTGCTCGGTGCCCTTGCGGAAGTCGGACGGGCGAAAGCGCGGCCAGAGCGCGCCATAGACGTTGGTCGACCCGCCCACGCCGTTCCACATCAGCACCTGGGAACTGTCGCTGTTCACCGGGAAGTCGTCCGAGTTCCGGCGCACGTTGACGTCCGAGTGCCAGCGCGTCCGGCGCTGCCACTGCCAGTCGCCGCTATAGTGCGGATGCTCCCTGGGCTCCACCCAGCCGCCCTGCTCCAGGCAGATCACCTTCAGTCCGGCCTCCGCCAGGACCAGGGATGCCAGCGAGCCGGTAGCACCCGAGCCGACGATCAGCACGTCCGCATGGTCACGCGCGGCCATGATGCTCTCCAAGATGATCCAGGCCAGAAATGTCGATCGGCTTCACCCGGTCGGTCGGGATATAGAAGCCGCGATTGTGCTTGGGCCGGTCCCGCTCGCGATCGAATGGATCGAGATGGTAGCCCTTGATGATCGGGATCGGGTCGTAAGGCTGCCCCAGCGCCCGGATCTGCGGGATCACCGAGGGGCTCTCGTAGTAGGCGAGGTAGGTGGCCGTGCGGAGCACCACGAACAGGTTCGGCTCGGTCGCCTCGAGCTTCGTGACCACCACCACCCGGCCGTCCTCGTCCAGCGGTGCCAAGGGGCCACCGCAGGCGAGCAGGGCCGTCTCGACCCGCCGCAGCGCATCCTCGCCCATCACTTCCTGGAGTCTCATGCCCAGGATGCCATGCACGCCCGCGAGCGACGCCGAGGGCCAGTCGTCCTCGCCTGGGATCAGCACGTCGACCAGGTCGCGCAGCATGGCGGAAAGCCGTACGGCTTCGCTCAACGTCCCAACTCCTTCAAAGTCGCTGCTCACTGGCAGGGTCGAACAGATGCACGCGGGCCGCCGGTGCCCCGAACTGGACCCGCTGGCCCAGCGCCGGCGCCTCGTCCGGCTCGCACAGGCCCTTCACGGACTGCCCGCCGATTTCCGCATCCACGTAGGAGACCGGCCCGATCGGCTCGACCAGGAAGACTAGGCCCTCCAGCGTCAGGTCGCGGACGGCATTGGCCATCAGGTCGGTCGGGCGGATGCCGAGGATGGCGCTGCGCCTGCCGCGCAGGCTGCCCAGGCTGACGTCCTCCACGACGGAGGCAGGCAACGAAAGCACGCTGTCGCCGACGCGGCAGCGGATCACGCCGTCCTCCAGCCCGACTTCGACCTCGAAGAAGTTCATGGCCGGGCTGCCGATGAAGCTGGCCACGAACAGGTTGGCAGGCTTCCGGTAGACCTCCATGGGCGGCCCGATCTGCTGCAGCTTGCCCGCCCGCATCACCGCGACCCGGTCGGAGAGCACCATGGCCTCTTCCTGGTCGTGGGTGACGAACACCGCGGTCGTGCCGATCTCGCGCTGCAGCCGCTTGATCTCGGTGCGCGTCTTGACCCGGAGCGATGCGTCCAGGTTGGAGAGCGGCTCGTCCATCAGCAGCACGGCCGGGTTGCGCACGACCGCCCGCCCGACCGCGACGCGCTGGCGCTGCCCACCCGACAGCGCCACCGGCTTGCGGTCCATCAGCGCGCCGAGATCCAGCATGTCCGCCGCAGCATCGATCTGCCGCGTGATCGTGCCCTCGTCCAGCCGCTGCTGGCGCAGCCCGAACGCGATGTTGTCGCGCACGGTCATGTGCGGGTAGAGCGCGTAGTCCTGGAACACCATGGCGATGTTGCGCTGGTGCGGATCGCGCTCGGTGACATCCACGCCGTCGAACAGGATCGAGCCAGCCGACGGCTTCTCGAGCCCGGCGATGCAGCCGAGCGCCGTGCTCTTGCCGCATCCCGATGGACCGAGAAGCGTCAGGAACTCGCCGTCGGGCAGCGTGATGTCCAGCGCCGAGACGGCGGCCACGGAGCCGAACTGTTTGGTCAAGCGATCGAGCGTGACGCTGGCCACGTGGTCTCCTCAGCCTTTGATCGAGCCGGACAGCATGCCGCTGACCAGCCAGCGCTGGAACAGCAAGGCGATCACCACCGGCGGGATGACGGCCAGCACCGAGGCCGCGAACATGGGCCCGTAGTCATAGAAGCGAAGCTGGACCAGGAAGCCCGCGATGATCACCGGGATGGTCTGCGCGTTCGGCGTGCCGGTCAGGATGAGCGCGAAGATGAACTCGTTCCAGCTGACCAGGAAGCAGAAGATCCCGGCCGCCACCAGCCCCGGCAGCGACACCGGCAGCACGATCTTCCAGATCGCCTTCATCCGCGAGCAGCCATCCACCAGCGCCGCCTTCTCCAGGTTCGGCGGCAGGCCCTCGAAATAGCCCTTCATCATCCAGGTCGAGAGCGGCAGGATCAGCGAGCAGTAGGCGATCACCAGACCGGTCCTGGTGTCGAGCAGTCCCAGCGTCTTGAAGACGAGGAAGAAGGGCAGGATCAGGGCCAGCGACGGCGTCATCCGGGTCAGCATCAGCGCCCAGAGCGTGCTCCCCATCAGCCGGCTCCGGCCTGAGCGCGCATAGGCATAGCCGGCAAGGCCGCCCAGGATCAGGTTCACGACCGTCACCGCCACCGCGACCACGAAGCTGTTCCAGATGCCGAACGGCACGCGCGAGGCCTGTACGCTGGACTGCCCGCCCGTTGCGGTGTCGGGGAACAGCACGTAGCGGAAGTTCTCCAGCGTCAGCGGCCCCGGTACGACCGTCGCCGGCTGGCGCACGAGGTCGGCCGAGCCCTGCAGGCTCATGATGACCAGCCAGGCGAACGGCACGAACGACCAGACGAAGATCAGGATGATCACCGTCCACATCCCTATCGTGCCGAGGATGCGCCGGACCCGTGGCGAGAAGGTCGCGCGCGGGGTGAAGGCCGGCAGCCGCGCCAGCTTCGAGCGCGTGTGCCGCACACCCTGCAGCACCGCGTGCTTCAGGTCGCTGGGATCGGACGGCTCGGTGGTGCCGGCCGCGACGAGGGCCTTCGTCCCCGCTGACGTCGGGAAGAACAGCTTCAGGTAGAACCAGGCCAGCACCAGGCACAGGATGGTCAGCACGTAGAGGATGGCCGCTCCTTCGCCCATCCGCATGAACTGGAAGGCATAGGCGTAGCCCATCCACGAGAACACGGTGGTGGCGCTGCCGGGCCCGCCCTTGGTCATCGTCCAGAACAGGTCGAAGGCCATGATCGAGTTGATCGTGGTCAGAATCATGATCAGAAGCAGCATCGGCCGGAGCCACGGCACCGTGATCTTGAAGAACCGGGTGAACGGCCCCGCCCCGTCGATCAGCGCTGCCCGGTGCAGATTGTCCGGCATGGACTGCAGCCCGGCCAGGATCAGCAGGGCGGTGAGCGGCGCCTGGTTCCAGACATGGACCAGCGCCACGATCCCGAACGCCGTCGTGCCGTTGCCGAGCCATGGAATGGCGGTGTTGCTCAGCCCGAGGTCGAGCAGCAGCCCGTTCAGCGGTCCATACGACCCGTCGAAGATCCAGCCCCAGAGTACGCCCACCGTGACCGGCGCCATCGCCCAGGGGATCAGCACGACCGAGCGCATCAGTGCGCGCCCGGGAAAACGCATGTTGAGGACCAGCGCCATCCCCATGCCCAGCACCAGCCCCGCCACGACCGTAATCACGGCGAAGCTGGCGGTGCGCATCAGGGCAGCGATGAAGTCCGGCTGCGGGATGATCGAGGTGTAGTTGCCGAGCCCGACAAAGATCCACTTGCGCGTCAGCATGTTGATGCGGTGCAGGCTGAGCGCCAGCGAATAGATCAGCGGCAGGCCGATCACGAGGAACACGACCAGCAGCGTCGGGAAACTGAGGAAGAACGGCAGCCAGTCCCGCTTGTCCTTGCGGGGCGGAGCTGCCGCCCGGCTGTCGCCTAATGTAAGATCGTGCGCCGTCGTGACCGCCACCCGTTCACTCCGGATACATCTGCTTCAGTTCGTCGTACTTGGCCTGCAGCCGGTCGACGAGCTGGTCCTGGCTGGTCTGGCCGCGGAAATAATCCTGCGCCTCGCCCATCATGTACCAGTCCCATTCCGGGAACCAAACCGACTTGGCGACGTCGCGGGTGGTGCCGGTCTCGTGCTGCTTCCTGGCGACGTCGAGGTCCTTCCACTTGGACATCGCCGCGACGACGTCGGGATCCTCCATGACCTCCTTGTGCGCGGAGCCCAGGCCGTAATCGACCGCCCAGCGCTTGGCCACGTGGTACTGCCCGTCCTTGGCCTTGCCGCCGAAGAACTGCATCAGGTTCCAGACCCGCTCCTCGTCCACGGGGTTGGCGCCCATCTGGTAGGCGGCCGTCCAGAGGAAGGTCGACCGGGTCTTGCCCGGCATGATCACGTTCTTGCACGCACCCGCGATCTGCGAGGTCTCGGGCGTGTTGAACACCTTCTGGTCGTATTCGTGCACGACCATGTAGGTATGGGCACCGGTGGCGAAGTTCGGCACCGATTCGGCCTGGTGCGTGAACACGTCCGGCGGGATCAGGCCTTCTTCATAGGCGGTCCTGTTGAACTGCAGAACGTCCCTGAACGGCTGGTCGAACACCGGCTGGAAGTTCTCGTCGAAGACCTTGGCGCCCTCCGAGTACCACTGCGAGAACAGGGTCCAGGACATCATCGACCAGCCGCGCGCCCAGGCCGCGATATAGGGATACTCGGCGATCTTGTCCGCCTTCAGCTTGCGGCACTGCTCGAGCATCTCTTCCCAGGTCGCCGGCGGCTGGATCTTCGCCGCCTCCAGGTGCTTCTCGTTGCACACGAAGCTGTTGAAGCCGGTGTAGTAGGGCAGGCCGCCAAGTTCCCCGTTCGGCAGGGACAGGTTCTTGACGTTGATTGGGTACATCTTGCTCTTGATCTCATCGAGACCAGGCAGCCCGTCTAGGGTCCGGCTCCAGCCCGCCGCGTTCCAGCGCAGCAGCCGGTCCTCCTCGGAATACATCATGTCGATGTGCTGGCCGCCCATCAGCTTGGTCTCGGCGACCGCATGGTACTCGCCCGGCACCAGCTCGTAGTTCACGTTCTCGTCGTAGAGCTTTTTGAAGGTCTCGACGTTCTCCGCGACGATCTGCGGATTGTACTGCCAGCCGATGAACTGCAGCGGCGTCTCGGGTGCGGCCTGCGCCCGTCCGGCCAGCCCCGGCAGCGCCATGCTCGCCGCAGCGGCCAGGCCGCCCTTCAGCACGGCACGTCGTCTGGCCAGCAAGGAATCGAGCGCCTGTCGACGGAAGAGATCGTTGCTCACCGGCTTTTCCCCCGAATTTCGCCCGCACGATCGAAGCAAGGCTTCGGCCCCGGGCCACGTGCGCGTCTGCGGCCCATAGGCATGACCTGCTGAAGGGGCATTTTCCTGGGCTGTTTCGTATCGTAAACATTCTTGAGATGTTGGAAACCGGGAAAATTCTGTGGCTCCCGGCTCACTTCCCTGGAGGACGGCTTGTTCGATCTGATTTTGAGGAACGGCCGCGTCCTCGATCCCGGCCAGGGCATCGACCGGATCGCCGACATCGGCTTTCGTGACGGCAAGGTAGCCGCCGTCGAGCCGGGCCTGCCGGTCGAGGCTGCGAAGGACGTGCAGGATGCCACGGGCCTGATCGTCACCCCCGGCCTGATCGACCTCCATACCCATGTCTATTGGGGCGGCACTTCCCTGGGCGTTGACGCCGATGCCATCGCGCTGCGCGGCGGCACCACCACCTTCGTGGATGCCGGCAGTGCCGGCGCCGGCAACTTCGCCGGCTTCCGCCGCCATGTGATCGAGCGCTCGCAGAGCCGGATCCTCTGCTACCTCAACATCTCGTTCGCCGGCATCTACGGCTTCTCGAAGAACGTGATGGTCGGCGAGTGCTCGGACATCCGCCTGTGCGACGCCCGCGAGGCGGTGGCCTGCGGCCGCGAGCACAGCGATCTCATCGTCGGCATGAAGGTGCGCATCGGCCGGATCGCCGGCGGCACCAGCGGCGTGGCGCCGCTCGACATCATGCTCGAAGCCGCCGACCGCCTGCAGCTTCCCTGCATGACCCATCTCGACTACCCGCCGCCCGGTCGCATCGAGGTGATCCCGCGCCTTCGTCCCGGCGACGTGCTGACCCATTGCTACAAGCCGTTTCCCAACGACATCCGCGGGGGCGACGGCCATGTCCGCGCCGAGATCAAGGCGGCGCGCGAGCGCGGCATCATCTTCGACATCGGCCACGGCATGGGTGCCCTCGACTACGAAGTCGCCCGCGCCATGATCGCCGAGGGTTTCCTGCCCGACACGATCTCCTCGGACGTCCACACGCTCTGCGTCGACGGCCCGGCCTTCGACCTGCTGCGCACCCTCTCCAAGTTCATCTGCCTGGGCATGAGCCTGGAGCAGGTCGTCACCGCCGCCACCAGCGCGCCCGCCCGCGCGATCGGCCGCTCGGACCTGGGTTCGCTCGCCGTGGGTGCCATCGGCGACGCCACGGTCCTGCGGGACCGCAGCGGCAGCTTCGACTATGTGGATTCACTCGGCCGCAGCATGACCGGCAACCGCCGCCTGTTCTGCCAGGGCCTCGTGCGCGGCGGCATCTGGACGGCCAACGAGGAGCAGGAACTTGCCTGAAGCGACCCTAGCCAACGCGATTGCCGACACGCCGGCCCTGATGATCGACCGCGCGGCCTTCCAGGCCAACCTTGCGACGATGGCGAGGCTCGCCCGCGAGCGCGGCATCGCCCTGCGGCCGCACGCCAAGAGCCACAAATCCGTCACTATCGCCAAGGCGCAGATGGAGGCCGGCGCCGTCGGCCAGTGCTGCGCCAAGCTCGGCGAAATCGAGGTGATGGCCGCTGCCGGGGTACGCGGCCTCCTCCTGACCACGCCCATGCGCGGCGAAGCCAAGATCCGCCGCCTCCAGGACGTGCTGAGGATCGCTCCCGACACGATGATCGTGGTGGAGGATGTGGCGGCCGTGCAGGACCTTGCCCAGGCGCTCGCCGCGTCCGACCAGCAGCTGGACGTCATGATCGACGTCGATGTCGGCACCCATCGCACCGGCCTCACCTCGGTCGAGGCCGCCCTGGACGTCGCCCGCGCCATCGCCGCCTCGCCATCGCTGCGGCTCAAGGGCGTGCAGGGCTATGCCGGTCACGTCCAGTCGATCCGCGACTATGCCGAGCGCCGCGCCCGCTCGCACGAGGCGCTCTCGATCCTGGGCGGCGTCCGCGATGGCCTGGAGAAGGCCGGCTTCCCCTGCGCCATCGTCTCCGGCGGCGGGACCGGCACCCACGATTTCGACCACGAGATCGGCGTGCTGAACGAGCTGCAGGTGGGATCCTACCTGTTTTCCGATGTCGTCTACGACACCGTCGCGATGACGCCGGATGGGGAAAAGCGCTGGCGGAACTCCCTGTTCGTGGTCACCAGCGTGCTGAGCTCCCAGCACCAGGGCTTCGCCACCACCGACGCCGGCATCAAGAGCTTCGCCACCGACGGGCCCGCCCCCGTGCTCCATCACGGCGCACCGCAAGGTGCCAGCTACGCCCTGTTCGGCGACGAGATGGGCCGGGTCATCCTGGCGGATCCGGCAGCACGCCTGCCGATCGGCACCCGCGTCGCCTGCGTCATCCCCCATTGCGACCCGAACGTGAACCTGTTCGACCGCTATGTCGTCGTAGAGGGCGGCCAGGTCGTGGACAGCTGGCCGATCGAGGCGCGCGGCAAGGTCGCCTGACCGGAGAGAACGGTGTCATGTCGACCCGAAAGGCCATGCTCGGCCAGGCATTGCGAGCCATCCGCCGCCGTCTCGACCTGACGCTGACGGAGGTCGCCGCCCGCACGGGCATCGCGGTCTCCACCCTGTCGAAGGTCGAGAACAGCCAGCTCTCGCTCACCTACGACAAGCTCGTGCAGCTGAGCGAAGGCCTGGAGGTCGACATCAGCGCCTTCTTCGAGACCGACCCGACGGTCCCGGACCGCCTCCACCAGGCGGTGACGGCCAGGCGCAGCATCGCGCGCAAGAACGACGGCCTGCTCGTCCAGACCCCCAACTACGACTACCTCTATGTCTGCACCGAGCTGACCCACAAGGCGATGGTGCCGATCATCACCACCATCCGCGCCCGCTCGATCGTCGAGTTTCCCACGCTCAGCCGCCATGCCGGCGAGGAATTCCTCTACGTCCTGCGCGGGCGCATCATGGTCCATACTGAGTATTACGAGCCGGCCGAACTCGGGACCGGCGAGTCGATGTATCTCGACAGCACGATGGGCCACGCCTTCCTGACCGCCATGGGCCCGAAGAGCGCCCAGATCATCAATGTCTGCCACAGCCCGAACGTGGGCCATTTCCGCAGCCTGCTGGACTTGGCGCGGGCGCAGGCTGGCGAACTGCTCGACGGGGAGAAGCCGGCCACGACCTAGGAAGATCCTGCACCGGCAGATCTTTCACCCGCCCGCCGCAACCGTGCCACCCTCGGCCCGTTCTCCTGCCATTGTTGCGAGGACGTGATGCCCGCCAGGAACCATGCACGCGGACGATCCGCTGGCACCTATTTTCCCCACCCCATTGCCTGCATCCTGCTGATCATGGCGACGCTGCTCCTGGCCCAGTGGCACGAAGCGAATGCCGCGACCGGTGCGGAGGTGAGGCGGCTGCAGTGGGACCTGATCTGGACGGGGCACTACGAGGGCACGGCCGACGGCCGGCTCGGGCCCGGCACGCTCGAGGCCATCCGTTCCTTCCAGGCCTCGCTGGGAGCACCGGAGACCGGCGACCTGTCCGAGGCGCAGTTGGAGCAGCTGTCCGCACAGGCGGCCGCGCTCGAGGCGGACGTGGGATGGACGATCTACGAGAACCCCGTGGCGGGCTACCGGATCGGCTATCCCGCGGCCATCCTGCCCGTGGCCCGTTCGCTCGACCCGACCGGCCAGGAGTTTGCCAGCGAGGACGGGTCCGTCATGCTGGCCACGATCGTCACCGGTCCCGACAGCGAGGATTCGCTCCGTCGTTCCTATGACCGCATCGTGGCCGACAACGCGGATGGCATCGCCTACAAGATCTTCAGGCCGACCTGGTTCGCGGTCAGCTATGTGATCGGCGGGTCCGGCTACTACGTCATGTCCAGGCGCAAGCCGGCGGCCACCGCACGCTACG
>NZ_DATAGQ010000154.1:0-48285 GCF_036263595.1 Geminicoccus sp.
GATCGACCCCCTGATCACCCACACCATGCCGCTCGACCAGATCAACCACGCCTTCGACCTCATGCACGAGGGCAAGTCCATCCGCTCGGTCGTGCTGTACTGACCAACGTCCGGTTTATCCGCGCGCACCCGCTCGAGGAGGTGGCCGCCAAGGAAAGCCCCGATCCTTGGCTGGCGCTCCCGCGACCCCTGCCCGGCCAAGGCCAAGCCGCCTTGGCCGCCATCCTTGCCTGGAGCGGCTCGATCGCCTGCTGACGGTTGATAGTTGGCAAGCATGGCACGGGCGAACCTGGAGATCCGGTCGTCGATGCCTCAGCCAAGCAGTTGCGCCTCGCGGCCTGTTCCTCGCTCCAGGACAGGCGGGCAACCTCGTGCCGCTGCATTGCAGCGGTGCGGGGTGATCGGCTCAGGGGCGCGTGCTCATCATGGCCGGGCGTGACCGCTTCGCAACTGGCCACCGCCCGATAGCGTTGCCGATGAACGGGTTCGGGTCGTCAGGCTGATCGGCGGCGCGGCCTGATCGGATGGAAAACGATGTCTGCAGCGCCCTTCCCGCTGTCCTGTCGATGATCCGGTCAGCTTTATCGTATGACGCGCCAATATCATCCGATTGGCGATGATGACGAAATGGCGGCTGCATTGGAACCGCACTGCCGCCTGCAGAGCTATGACTGGACGGAACATCTGCCGTAAGGATGGAGCACTCATATGTCGAACCTCCGCTGGCTGCTTGCACTCGCCCTGCTGACGTTCACTGTTGGCGGCTTGAGCGCCTGCAATACGTTCGAGGGTGCCAAGGATGACGTGTCGGCTGGTGTCGACGCAGTGTCGGGCGATGATGACGACGACGACTGATCTGCGCTGTCGATCAGCAGTCTTGCGTCGCTGCATTGTCGCACCTCGCTGGATCAAATGGTGAGCGGTCTACACCGACAGCGGCTCACGCGCAGCCTAGAGCCGCTGTCGGTGCCGCAGGACGACCGTTGCCGTGAGCTGCCGGTCCGCTGCCCACCGCTGATCGAGAATGGCCTGGAGCTCGTCGCTGCAGGTACGCCACCCGACAAGCCGGAACTGTCTGCAAGCTTCGGCCATGCGCGCGTTCTGCTTCACGAGAGCCTTAGGCAGCGTGAAGCAGCAATCCCGGCAACAGCGGAATCAACGGCTGGCATCAAGCTGATCCCCCGGGGTGACGCTGTTGCGCTCCGGGATCTGAAGGTCCGACAGGTTTACCGGGTGCCCGCAGGATCAGGATCTGGAGCATCATCACCGCGCCGCCTTGCCGGCCAGCCCTTTGCTAGGAAGCGGGTTCATGGCGGCACGCGGCCCGCAGCTTCCGCGTCCCAGGTTACGGCAGTGGCGCGGTGACGGCTCCTGATGGCAGCGGCTTCCCGATCTGGCCGCGCATGGATGCCACCGCCATGCCATCCACCCGTGCCGGCCAAGGCCGCACCATCCGTGGAATGGCGCGCCTCACGAAGCGTCTCTCCGCAAGACCCTGCGGACACTGGATGATCAGTCCCATGTCCGATCATTGAGGCGGGCAGGCCTGTGCCGAGAACTCGCAGCAGCACCATCGCAATTGCGGTTCTGCGACCGGTTCTGACCGTGTCGTCTACGATCGAGCGGAGCGGGCCGCCAGTAGACGTGGTCCAGCGCCTTTTGCGATGAACGGCGGCCTTCTGCAGACTGGCGCGAAAACCTCCAGTCTCTGGCTTGTGGATGGACAGGCGAGCGCCACCGGCAGGAATTTCCGGCCCATCACGTCGCTCGATGGCACCGGATCGACCGATGCCGCGAACTGGATATCGATCAGGCATTTATCTGATCCGCCCGTCGCAGGTTCACGGCCATGCAGAGCAGCCTGAGCTGGCATCGGTTGCGGATCAGGTCGGCGGCCCATTGCAGCCTCCTGGCTGAAGCCCTTGCAGGGACGGATGATCGTCGACGGCCAAGCGCGCCTTGTAGCCGAAGAAGCTGCGTTGCCCGCGACGCGTGAAGCCGGCGGCGGGGTCCCACCCCGATACCTCGGCCTCGACCAGTGTCGCTTCGAACCCGGCCTTGATCACCAAGCCGCGCTGCTCGAGTTAGGCGTTCAAGGCGTCGAAGACCATCTCCACTAGGCCCGCCTGAACCAGGTCGATCCGGAACCGGGGAAAGTGTCGTTGCGTCTGGCAACGCATCCTCCAGCTCAAGGCGGTCAGAGCGCCGGAAGCTCAAGGATTCGCCAAGGCCGCTTCGATCGGCTGCCAGTCGACCTGTGCCCTGATCCGCTCCAGGCGTCGGTTACTGCCAAACGCTGCGGCAGCCGAGCCTCCACCAGGCTCACCTGACCCAACGCCAGGCACACCATCGGCCGCCTCCTTCCTGATGGGCAGGATCGGATCCCGGCAGCACGGCCAAGGCCAGGCTTACGCGGCAGCCTCCTGAGCCGGCGTGATGTCGGCAGCAGAAGGCCGAGCCGTCGGACCAACGTCCCGGATCGCCGTTCGCACGATCTGCCCCTTCATGAGTCGAATCCGGATCGGACGGTTCTGGACGGCGGCTCCCGGCACGGCTGCTCCGGGCAGGACTACTGCTTCATCCTCTCCACGATCGCCTTCCAGAGCTGGAGGTCCTTGCGGAAGTCGACGAGGTCGGTCTTCGGCGTGGTGCCGTCCAGCACGTGACGGTGGAAGGTCAGGAGTTCATGCGCGAATGCGTCGGCGTAGAAGGGCCCGAGGATCCGCTGTTTCACCCCGTCCTGGCCCCGCTCCGCGATCTCCAGCCGGGTGGGCAGGCTGCGGATATAGGGCGTGTCGTAGACGATGCGGACGCGCTTTTGGTCCGAGCGCACCTCGATCATCGCATCGAACAGGCCGATCCGGTCGACCACCGCCTGATAGGTGCAGAGATAGTGGCCATAGTCGAACGTGATGGCCGAGTTCCAGCCGCCATTGCTGTGCTGCGCGGCCAGCACGCGCGAAGGCTCGCCGATCAGTTCCCGCATCGCGGAGAGGTGGTGGCAGCTCATCGAGGTCAGCAGCGCATAGGCCTGCAGCAGGTCCGGGGGTGCATCCTGGCCCACCGCCTCCCGGTAAAGGGACTGGCGGATGACCTGGCTCTCGCGGCGCAATTCGTCTGGAACGTCCGTCGGGTAGAGGATGTCCTGGCTGTGCCGCATGAACTCCGTGCCGAGCGAGATCAAGTCGTGGATGCGGACATGGGTGATCTCGGCTGGCGGCGGCAGCTCCGCCTTGGCCGCCAGGTAGGCCGGGGCGTAGCGGCGCATATAGGCGACGAACAGGACCTTGCGGTGGTTCTTCGCCAGCGGCAGAAGCTGGTCGATCTCGCTCAAGGTCAGGCAGGCCGGTTTCTCCAGCAGGATGTGCTTGTCCGCCTCGATCGCCAGGCGGACGTAGCGGCTGTGGGTCTCGTCCGGCGAGAGGATGAAGACCGCGTCGATAGCCGGGTCTTCGATCAGCGCTTCCGCCGACCCGAAGATCCGCACGCCGGCATGACGGCTGCGGATCAGCTCGGTCAGGCTGCTGGACGGGTCGTAGGCGCCGTCGATCACGAAGCGGCTGCGCAGGTCGGCGAGCGTGGGCAGGTGGATCGCCTGGGCGACCTCGCCCAGGCCGATCAGGCCGACACGGAGGAGGGACATCAAGAGCTCCCGTTCAAGCTGGACCCGCACCGGTGATGAGGCCGACCAGCTCGTTGCCGCTGGTCTCGGCGGTTCGCCTGGTGCCGACGACCCGGCCGGCCCGCATCGCCCAGACTTGGTCGGACAGACGCATGACCTGGTCGAAATTGTGGCTGATCAGGATGACGCTCACCTGCTCATCGCGCAGGCGCGCGATGAGCGCCTCGACATTGCGGGTCTCCTGGACGCCCAGTGCAGCGGTCGGCTCGTCCATCACGACGAGCTTCGCCCCAGCACCCACCGCCCGGCAGATCGAGATCGCCTGGCGCTGGCCCCCGGACAGGCGCCGCACCCGTTGCCCGACCGACGGGACGTTGATGGAGAGCCGCGACAGGAGGGCGCGCGACTGCACCTTCATCTCCTTGCGGTTCAGGAAGGCGAAGGGGCCCAGGCGGTGCACGATCTCGCGGTTGAGGAACAGGTTCTGCGCCACCGTTAGCTCGTCGACCAGCGCCAGGTTCTGGTGAACCGTCTCGATGCCGGCCCGTCGCGCTTCGTCGGGGTCGTTGAAGCGGGCGGGCCTGCCGTCGAAGCTGATCTCACCGCTGTCGGGCACATGCACGCCGACCAGGCAGCGGATCAGGGTCGACTTGCCCGCACCGTTGTCGCCGATCACGGCCGTCACCTCGCCGCGGCGCGCGCTGAACGCGACCTCCTGCAGGGCGCGGATGCCGCCGAAATGCTTGGACAGGCCGGTGCAGGCCAGGATGGTGTCGGACGGATCGGGCTTCATCGCTGGTAGCGCATGATGAGGGCGGCCAGGATCACGATGATGCCCACGGCCAGGGGCTGGTAGAAGGCCGATACGCCCAGCAGCGTCAGGCCGTTGACCAGCGTGGTCAGCATCAAGGCGCCAAAGACCGGGCCCAGGATGCTGCCCCTGCCGCCGAACAGGCTGACGCCGCCCAGCACGACCGCCGCTACCGAGTTCAGGAGCAGCGTGGTGTTGACGGTGGGCTCGGCAGAGCCAATGCGCGCGACCAGCAGGATCGCGGCGATGCCGGCACAGCTGCCTGAAATGGTGTAGGCGGCAATGCGGACGCGATCGATATGGATGCCAAGCGAGCGGGCGCTCTCGGCATGGCCGCCGGTGGCAAGCAGGTGGACCCCGAAGCGGGTGTGGTAGAGCAGGACATGGCCGAGCAGGGCCACGGCAGCGGCGACGAGCACGGGATAGCCGAACAGGCCGATATGGCCGCTGGACAGGCGCAGCAGGAACAGGCTGGAGACCATGGTCGGCTCGCCACGGGAAAGGATCAGCCCCAGGCCGGTGACGGCCGACAGGCTGCCCAGCGTGACCACGAAGTCCGGGATGCGGCCGCGCGTGATCACGAGGCCGTTCAGGAAGCCGACGAAGGAGGCCGCGCCCACGGCCAGCACGCAGGCTGCGACGATGCCGAAGCCTGCGGCATAGCAGATGCCCAGCACCACCGCGCTGAGGGTGGTGGTGGCGGCCATGGACAGGTCGATGCCTGCCGTGGCGATCACGAAGGTCTGGCCGACCGCCACCACGATCAGGATGGAGGACGCCACCAGCACGGCGTGAAGGTTGCTGATGCTGAGGAAGCTGGGCGCGCTCAGGCCGAAGATCAGGATCAGGCCGAACAGGCCGACCACCGCGGCCCAGTCTGCCCAGAACGACGGTTCGAGCCAGGCCGGCCGCTCGCGGCGGGGCGGCCGTGCGTCCGCCCCGCCCTGGGCTTCCTCCGTCATCCTCACTGCTGCAGCAGATCCCGGAAGGGATCGGGATAGGCTTCGGCCGGCTGCGGGAAGTTCTGGATGGCCGTGGCGGCGTTGGCCTTGGTGATCAACTGGACGGGGGCATCGACCTTGGCAGGCAAGGTCTTGCCGGAAGCGGCGGCCACGCAGGCTTCCAGGCCCATGGCGCCGACGACCCAGGGATACTGGGAGACGGTGGCGGCGAGTTCGCCTGCGGCGACCGACTGGAGCGCATCGGTGATGCCGTCCAGGCCGATCACCTTGGCCTCAGAGCCCGCGGCCATCACGGCGCGCTGCACGCCCAGGGCCATGACGTCGTTGGCGGCGAAGAAGCCGGCAAGGTCGGGATGCGCGCGCAGGATCGTGTCGGCCGCCGTCAGCGCCTTTTCGCGGTCCCAGTCCGCACTGACCATCTGCACCACCTCGAGCTTGCCCTGGACGGCCTGCTCGAAGCCCTTGATCCGGGCATTGCTGCCGACGTCGCCGACCACGCCCGCGATCAGCGCCACCTTGCCGCCATTCGGGAGAAGGCGAAGCATCTCCTCGCCGGCCAGGATCCCGGCCGCGACATTGTCGGTGCCGATATAAGTGTTGATGGTGATCCCGGCGGCTTCCGCCTGGACTGGATCGACCACGCTGTCGATGTTGACGATCGGCGCCTTCTTCTGGGCCACCGGAACCAGGGCCTGCACCAGATTGCTGACGCTGATCGGATTGACCAGATAGCAGCCATAGTCCTGCATGGCGACGGCCGAGAGCCGGTCGGCCTGCCCGGTCGAATCGCCCATGCCGCTGGCGGCCTGGATGTTGACCTCGGCACCGAGTTCCCCGGCCTTGGCGTCGATGCCCTGGCGCATGTACTGGAAGAATGGATTGTCCAGTCCCTTGATGACCGCCGCGACCCTGGTCGGCTCGGCAGCGAAGGCCGGAAGCCCCAGAGCAGCGAGGGCCGTGCCCAGGGCCAGTACGTGTATCGATTTACGCATCCATCGACCTCCCCTCGGCAGCTTCTTCTTGCTTGAGGACCTTGCTGCCTTCCAGGCAGGGTCGCCCTCGTGCAGGGATGCTGTCAAGTGGTGCCACCGGCCTGCTCTTGGCAGGCGGCCTTCAACAAGCGCGAGGAGAACCAATTGTTCATGAACAGTACCGGTGCTCACTGCCCTGCAGCGACCCGCTCCACCACTTGACGTTCATCCTTGCTCGTTGCCGGCCACTCGTCATGATCACGGGCGCTGTTCAGGCTCTTCTTCAATCCTCGGCCACCATCGACCGGGCGCGTCGCGCTCCGCCATCGTCACGACAACGGGATGTCAGGCATCGTGACGAGAATCCGGTGGAGGGGCAGCGCTCGCTGCACCTGACCGACCACGTCCCCCCGGGGGCGTCGTGGCGACCTGCCGCCCGCCACCTCGGCCTGAGGACCGAGGTGGCCGTCACGCTCCCTCACGATCCATCTGCACCAGGGATCGTTGCCGCGGAGGCTCCAGCGCCCACGCCATTTCCAAAAGGAGCGGGCTTGCCGCTCTTCCCGGCCAGCGGGCTCGCTGCGACTCGATCCGGCGGCCTGTTCCGGGCCGGCCTCCGTGATCTTCCTGTTGGGGGGCTGAAGATCACGATGTCCCCCGGCGCAATCCAGCAGTTCCTCCTTCCTTCGGTCAGGCCGGTCCCAGCGACGCCGTCCTCATGGCGAACCTGGCCCCCCGCGCTTCGCTCCATCACTGCTGACGTCACAGCCACACGCTCCTCAACCCGCTCGCGGCGGCTGGCGCGCCATCCATCGCCAGCCCCACGCAGCTTAAGGCTGCAGCGCTCGGTACATCGGAAGGCGGCCGGAGGTGGTCCGGCCACCGGCTACCGGCCACGAAGCACGATGGAAGGAGCGACCCTCAGACCAGGGCATCGCCGAGGTCCCGGGATGCCGGGCCTTGGGCCATGATCGAATCAGGCTTGGCCGGAGCGATTCCCCGGCTCTGGACCGCGTGATGAACGTCCCGCTCGTCCTTCGTCGTGTAGGTGCCCTGGAGGAGCCGGCCCAGGGCCGGCCAGATCTCGCCGTCGGACGCGTCAGCTCCTTCCAGCCGCCTGATCAGTTCCAGATGCTCGGCCAACGAGCGCATCCCGGCCGGCCCACCCAGCCCCGCCACGTCGTTGGCATGAGTCTGGAAGGACGTGCTCAGGCCCGCCAGCGCATGCTCGACCACGTCCTGCAGCCTTGCCCCTTCGCTCTCCATCTCCCGGAGCGCAGCCGCACCTTCCCTCAAGCCCGCCACCAGCTCGGTCCGGCGTTCCGCCGGATCGCGAGCGGCATGGTCGCGCAACCGGCCAACATCCGCGGCAATCGCCGCCAGCTCTGTGCCGAACGCCGCCACGGCCTGACCGATCTGTCCGGCACTCGCCCGCAACTCCTGGGCGATGCACTTCATCGGGCCACCGACCCCGCCCAGCTGGGCCGAACGGAAGGTCGCGTTCAGGCCGGCCATGCGGATGGACATCTCCACCTCGTCCAGGTCCGCCGCCAGGCCGGGCATGCGCTCGATACCCTGCAACGCCCGTTCGCGCGCGGCCGCCATCGTCGCACGGATGCGGGCATATCCCTCGACGATGACGGCTACCCCGCCGATAGCTCCGTCGAGTTCCGCCATCAGGTCCGGCGAGCTGCCGCCCCAGACGGCCCGGAACAGTTCCTCCGCCTCGGCCATGGCGCGCCCCATCGCGTGAAGCGCTGCCTCGACCGACCCGCGTTCCCGCTCCACGAGCACGGCCAGGTCCTTCAGCTGCGCGGCCTGCAGCGCGCACAGGGCGCCCACCGCGACCTTGCGGCGCCGGTCGTCCAGCGGCGCCGGATCGTCGTCGGCCAGGATGCCCCGCTGACGGACCGCCCGAAGCCGCTCCAGGCCGAAGCCGATCTGCTCCAGCCGCTGGCGCATGCCGTCGTGGAACTGGAGCCCCATGACGAGGCGGGCGGCCTCCTCCCGGAGCTGGCCCAGACGCTCCCCCACGGCTGCCATGGTCTCGCGCCCGTGCTCGCGGCGTTGGGCAGCATGCTCAAGGAGAGTGCCGATGCGCTGCACCGTGTCCGGCACGCCGTTGCCAGATCCCCGCCGGTCGATCCGCTGGACGTCGTCCACGCCCTGGAGGAGCTTGCCGATCTCCTGGTCGAGGGCAACCACCGTCATCTCGGCGCGCTCGACCAGGCCGTCGACCTCGCTCGTAAACCCCTCGAACCCGACTGCATGCTCGGCCAGGGCGGCGGTCTCCATGCGCGCCAGCAGGGCGAGTTGGGCCAGGGTCGTCATGCGGCTGCCAAGCTCGTGCACCGATCGCTGTGCCGTACCGAGATCGGCCTGGAGTGCTTGCACCAGCTTTCGCTCGGACAGGTCATCCGCCGCCATTTCCGGCAGCATGGTCACGGCGCTGCCCAGGCGGTCCATGCTCGCCTCGGCCGCCCGGCCCACGAGGTCGGCAAAGCCGGCCATGGTCTCCAGGCCACGCTCCGCCCTGCTGCGGGCCTCGCCGAGAATGGCACCGAGGGCCAGGATCCGCTGCTCGGCGGCCTGCTGCCAGACGAGGAGGTCGTTCACGTCGGGATCGAGACGGGATCCAGCGGGCTGATCGACGGCGGCGCCAGCAAGCTGGCCGGTCCAATCCGCGTGCACGAGGGTCATGGGAAGTTCCGTGCCTGAGGTATCTGGCGGCAAGATAGCTCCTGGCAGTGTACAACCCGTTAACGCCGAACGCTTTTTTGGACGCTCCATCTGCGCGAGCATGGCCGGCAGGATCGGCTCGGCCGGCGCCGGCCGGCCAGACCCTTCCTGGCAAGGCATTTGCTCACACGTCCCTGTCTTTCGCACGAACGAGGAAGCAAGATCATGGAGCCAGCTCAGCTCGCTCAAGCCCACCTGGTCGACGTCGCCGACCTGATCAAGACGAAGCGGCTCTCGCCGGTGGAGCTCACCGACATGATGCTGGCGCGCATCGAGGCCGTCGACCCCAAGTTGCACAGCTACGCGACGGTCACGGCCGATCGGGCCCGGGCAGAGGCCAGGCAGGCAGAAGCCGAGATCATGTCGGGCCGCTACCGGGGACCGCTGCACGGGATCCCGATCGGCCTGAAGGACCTGTGCTTCACCAAGGGCGTCAGGACCAGCGGCGGCATGGCGATCCATGCCGAGCATGTTCCCGACGAGGACGGCACCGTGCCAGCAAGGCTCTCCACCGCGGGCGCCGTGACGCTCGGCAAGCTGCAGATGACGGAAGGTGCCTATGCCGAGCACCATCCTTTGATCGACGCGCCGCTCAACCCGTGGAACCCCGCGCACTGGGCAGGCTCGTCGTCCTCGGGCTCGGGTGTCGCGACGGCGGCCGGCCTGTGCTTCGGCTCGATCGGCTCGGACACCGGCGGCTCCATCCGCTTTCCCTCGCTGATGAACAATGTCACCGGCCTGAAGCCGACCTGGGGCCGGGTCAGTCGCTATGGCTCGTTCGTCCTGTCCGATACGCTGGACCATCTGGGCCCGATGACGCGCTGCGCTGCGGATGCCGCCGTGATGCTGCACGCGATCGCCGGCGAGGACGACAACGACCCTACCACCTTGCTGGCGCCGGTTCCGGACTATCTCGGCAGGATCGAGGCGGCCGGCATCTTCGGCGCGCGCGGGCTCAAGATCGGCATCGACCACCGCTTCAACGCCAGCGGGGTGGACCCGAAGGTGACCGAGCTGACCGAGGCGGCGGCCCAGGTGCTGGCTTCGCTTGGCGCGACGCTGGTCGACATCGACTTTCCCGACAGCAATTCCGTGCTGGAGACATGGAGCGAGTTCTGTGCGTACGAGACCGCCCATGTCCATCGCGAGACCTATCCCAGCCGCAAGGAGGAGTACGGATCGACGCTCGCCGAGTTCATCGAGATCGGCCGCAACGTCGACCCGCTGAAGATCGCCTCGATCGCGATCGAGCGGGACAAGTTCAAGGGGCGCCTCGTGCGCATCTTCCGCCAGGTCGACCTGTTGCTGGTGCCGGGCCTGTTCTTGGCAGGGCCTTCGCTTGAGCGCCTGTCGCTCGGCGACCCGAAGGAGCTGGCGACGCTCCTCAAATACACCGCCCCATTTGACGTGAGCGGCAGCCCCACCATCACCCTGCCCTGCGGGTTCTCCGACGAGGGCGTCCCGGTCGGATTCCAGCTGGTCGGCCCGCATCTGTCCGAGGACGTCCTGCTCTGCGCCGGTCACGCCTTCCAGATGGCGACGGCATGGCACACCCGGCATCCGGATGTGTGAGGACTGAACATTAGTTCGTCATTTTCTGCATCGCGGATGATGGCCGGCCTCCTCATCTTCACCTGCCCGGAGATGAGGATGGCCGACATCCGGCAACCGTGATCACAGTTGGCACAGCCTTTGCGTCGCCTGGTCCAGGACAGGATCGAAGAGGGACGCGGACCGATGCAGGGTAGAGTTGGGATGCTGTTGGCGACCGTCGCGACCTTGGCGACGACGGCCGCGCTTGCTCAGGACAAGCCGCCGATCAAGGTGGGCTTCCTGGAGGACCAGTCCGGCGAGATTGCGCTGCTGACCCTGCCCAAGCTGCGCGGCGCTCAGCTCGCGGTCGAGGAGATCAACAAGGCGGGCGGGATCGACGGCCGGCAGCTGGAGCTGATCGCCTACGACCCGCAGTTCGACAACGCGAAGTTCCAGGAATTCACCCGCCGACTGATCGACAGTGACGAGATCGACGTGCTGTTCGCCGGTGCGACCAGTGCGTCGCGCGAGGCGGTCCGCCCGATCATCGACCGCACGGACATTCCGTACTTCTACACCAATCAGTACGAAGGCGGCGTGTGCGACGCCAACATGATCGGAACGGGCGGGCTGCCCGAGCAGCAGCTTTCCACCCTCGTCCCCTGGATGATGGAGAAGTACGGCAAGAAGGTCTACACGATCGCCGCCGACTATAATTTCGGACAGATCTCCGCCGAATGGACCCGCAAGCTGGTCGAGGAGAACGGCGGCGAGATCGTCGGCGAGGAGATGATCCCGTTGGGCGTCTCCCAGTTCGGCCAGACCATCCAGAACATCCAGGCCGCCAAGCCCGACTGGCTGATGACGCTGGTGGTCGGCAACTCGCAGGCCTCCTTCTACGAGCAGGCGCCCGCCGCCGGCCTGAAGATTCCGATGGGCTCGTCGATCACCATCGGCCTGGGCTTCGAGCACAAGCGCTTCAAGCCGCCGGCCATGGAGAACATGCATGTCGCGATGAACTGGTTCGAGGAGGTGAGTTCACCGGACGCGGACGCGTTCAAGCAGCGTTGGCGCGCGAAGTTTCCCGAGGAGACCTACATCAACGACATGGGCCAGAACGCCTATGCCGCGGTCTACCTTTACAAGAAGCTGGTCGAGATGGCCGAGGGCTCGACGGAGCTGGCGGACCTGCGCACCCAGATCGCGACCGGCCAGGCCTGCATCGACGCGCCCGAAGGCCAGATCTGCATCGACCCCAAGTCCCAGCATGTCAGCCACCGCATGTGGCAGGTCTCGGTGGACGCGCAGCACAACGTCACGGTCGAGCGCTCGTGGGACAAGGTCGAGCCCTACTGGCTGGGCGAGGTCGGCTGCGACCTGACCCAGTACGACCCGAAGGAGCAGTACACGCCGAGCTACCTGCCCGAGCCGCAGTAACGCTCCCCGGGGCCCGGTGCCGCCGCCGGGCCCGCTTCCTCCTCGATCAGCGCACAGGGCAGGAACGGATGCTGCAGACCATTTCCTACCTCTACCAGGTCGCGGACGTGTTCGCCTTCCTGGTGCTCGCGGCAGCGGGACTGGCCATCATCTTCGGCATGATGGGCATCATCAACATGGCGCATGGCGAGTTCATTGCGGTGGGCGCCTATGTCACGACCTACTCCTACCAGGCAGGAGCGCCGCTGGTGCTTGGGATCCTGCTGGGCTCGGCCGCGGCCGGCCTGTTCGGGATCGCGCTGGAGCGGACGGTGGTGCGCCGGTTCTACCACCGCCCGATCGATTCACTGGTCGCCACCTGGGGCATCAGCCTGATCATGACCCAGGGCGCCCTGCTGTTGTTCGGGTCGGGCGCTCCCGGCGTGGGTACGCCGTTCGGCAGCGTCGCCGTCGCCGGCGGCTCGTTCTCCATCTACCGGCTGGTCCTCCTGCTGATCGCGGTGCTGGTCCTGGCCGGCCTCTATCTCGTCTTCATGAAGACCCGGTTCGGCGTGCATGCCCGGGCCACCATGCAGAACGCCGCCATGGCGCGCTCCCTGGGCGTGCCGGTCGACCGGGTCTATGCCGCGACCTTCGGACTGGGCGCTGCCCTGGCCGGGCTCGCTGGCGGCCTCTACGCGCCGACCATGACGCTCAGCCCGATGATGGGCGGCAGCTTCGTGATCGAAGCGTTCGTGACGGTCGTGGCGGGGGGCGCCGACGTGTTGGTGGGCACGCCGCCGGCCGCGATCGTCCTGGCGGTGATCAAGGCCACCGCGACCTCGTTCTACGGCCAAGTCTACGGCGTGATGGGCCTGCTGGTCGCGGTCTGCATCGTAGTCCGGGTCCTGCCCGACGGGTTCACCGGCTGGATGACCCGCCGCAGCACGTGAGGAAGCCGTCGATGAAGAACCTGCTCTCGCTCGTGAACGGGCCGCAGACCTTCGGGCAAGGCCGGACGTTCTGGTCGGCAGCCTTGCTTCTGCTGGTCGCCGCCCTCTTCTTCCCCTTGTTCGTCAGCAACTACACCGTCGGCAACGTCGCCTTCTTCGCCGTGTGGGTGTTCATGGCGCTGGGGCTGTCCCTGATCTGGGGCTATGGCGGCATGCTGAGCTTCGGCCAGACCGCCTTCTTTGGGATGGCCGGCTACAGCTATGGCGTGATCGCGATCAATTTCGGCCAGCAGTCGAACCTGACCTTCCTGTCGCTGATCCTGGCGCTGGTCATGGCAGGGCTGCTGGCGCTGCTGATCGGCTATTTCATGATCTACGGGCGGATCACCGGCGTGTTCGTCGGGATCGTGACCCTCTCGCTCACCCTCACGCTCGCCACCTTCGTCAACCAGACGGCCGGGCCGGAATGGCGGATCGGGCGGGCGCGGCTGAACGGCTATAACGGGATGACCAGGATCCCGCCGCTCTCGATCCCCTGGGTGGACGGCAAGCTCTACTTCGAGGGGACCGCCTTCTACTTCCTCGTGCTGGCCCTGCTGGTCGTGACATATCTGGGCCTGCGCATCCTCGTGAACTCGCGCTTCGGCAACGTGCTGGTCGCGATCCGCGAGAACCCGGACCGGGCGGAGTTGCTGGGCTACGACATCCGCCGCTACCAGCTAGCCGCCTTCGTGATCGGCAGCACGCTCGCGGGCTTGAGCGGGGCCCTCTACACCGCCTGGGGCCAGTTTATCGCACCGGCCTCGATGGCCCTCCCGGCCGCGGCCATGCCGATCATCTGGGTGGCGGTCGGCGGCCGAAAGGACCTGACCGCGACGATGGTCGGGACGCTCCTCGTGCTCTGGCTGTTCCAGAGCCTGATCGTGATCAGCCAGCAATATGCCCTGATCTTCATCGGTGCGCTCCTGCTGGTGACCATCCTGTTCACGCCCGGGGGCTACCTCGTCTGGCTGATGGAGCACTGGCAGGCCTACACGGAGCGGCGGCGCGAGCGGGCGGTACCCTTGCCGTCGGGTCGACCGGTTGCCGAGGGAGCCGCGGAATGACGGCACTCCTGCAAGCCAACGGCCTGGAAAAGCGCTTCGGCGGCCTGAAAGCCGTGGACGGCCTGTCCCTTGCCGTGGAGGAAGGCGAGTTGCACTGCCTGATCGGCCCGAACGGAGCCGGCAAGAGCACCTTCTTCAAGCTGATCCTGGGCCGCTACCCGCCCACTGCCGGCACCGTCCACTTCAAGGGCGAGGACATCACGAAACTCGTGGCCGCCGCCCGCGTGCGCAAGGGCATGAGCGTGAAGATGCAGGTGCCGGGCGTGTTCCCGCAACTGCCGGTCGTCCAGAACCTCACCATCGCCCTCCAGTCCCACTTCGGCGGGTCCGACCTGCCGCGCGAGGTGGAGCGCCTCCTGGCCTTCGTCGACCTGACGCGCGACGCCCGCAAGCTGGCGGGCAACCTGTCGCATGGGCAAAAGCAGTGGCTGGAGATCGCGATGGCGGTGGGCGTCACGCCGACGCTCCTGCTCCTGGACGAGCCCACGGCCGGCATGTCGCCGGAAGAGACCTGGAAGACCGGCGAGATGATCCTCAGCCTGAACAAGGGCGGCATGACGGTGCTGGTCGTCGAGCACGACATGGCCTTCGTCCGCCAGATCGCCAAGCGGGTGAGCGTGCTGCATTTCGGCAAGCTGTTCGCTCAAGGCGATATCGACACGATCACGAACGACGAAGCGGTCCAGGAAATCTATCTGGGTAAGGGCCATCATGCCCACTGAGATCCTGCTCGACATGAAGGATGTGCGGGCCGGCTACGGCTCCTCGCCGATCCTCCAGGGTGTCGACCTGCGCGTGCATCGCGGCGAGATCATCGCCGTGATCGGCCGCAACGGCGTCGGCAAGACCACCACCATGCGCTGCCTGATCGGCCAGCTCCCCGTCTGGCAGGGCAGCATCCACCTGCGCACGCGGGACATCACCGCGCTGCCGGCCGAAAAGCGCGCCCAGGCCGGCATCGGCTACATCCCGCAGGGCCGCGAGGTCTTTCCGCGCATGACCGTGGAGGAGAACCTGGCGGTCGGCGAGATGGTCAACGGGGCCGGCGGCCGCAAGCTGCACAAGCTGGTCTATGAGTACTTCCCGATCCTGGCCGAGCGGCGCCGCCAGGCGGCCGGCACCATGAGCGGCGGCCAGCAGCAGCAGCTGGCCATCGGCCGGGCGCTGATCGGCAACCCCGACCTCCTGCTCCTCGACGAGCCCTCGGAGGGCATCCAACCCAACATCGTCGACGAGATCTCGCGCATCATGATCAAGATCAACAAGGACCTGGGCACCACGATCCTGTTCGTCGAGCAGAACCTCGACATGATCATGGCGATGACCCAACGCTGCTACGTCATGGACAAGGGCCGCGTGACCGCCGAGCTCGCCTCGCACGACCTGACCGACCGGGACGTGGTGAAGCGGCACCTGCAGATCTGAACGCCTAAAGCCACCCGAACCCAAAAAGGCGACCGACATGAGCTGGCTGGAATCCTCCTTCATGGCCAGGCGCGGCGTGGCCGGCGGCAAGCCCGGCACGACCCACGAGCTGACCATGGAGAAGCAGGGCAAGTACCACTACGTCTACGGCCCCTATGTCGACCCGGTCCTCCATATCCAGCCCGGCGATATCGTGGTCGCCGAGACCCACGACGCCTTCGAGGGCAAGCTGAAGACCGAGCAGGACAAGCCGTCCGAGAAGCTGAACATGCCGTTCGGCAACCCGCAGAACGGCCCGATCCATGTCGCCGGTGTCGTGAAGGGCGACGTCATCGCCGTCCACATCCACGACATCGCCCCGCGCGGCCCGCAGCCGGTCGGCACCACCGTGCTGATGCACGGCTTCGGCGGCCTAGTCGCCACCAACAACACCGCCATGCTGCACGACCCGCTGCCGGAAATGGTCAGGAAGATGACCGTCGACCGCTCGGGCATCCAGTTCAACGAGAAGATCAAGCTGCCCTACGAGCCCTTCCTCGGCACGCTCGGCGTCTCGCCTGAGATCGAGGCCGTGAGCGCGGTCCAGCCGGACTACTGGGGCGGCAACATGGACCTGCCGGACATGGCGCCGGGGGCGGTCGCCTATTTCCCGGTGCACCACGAGGGCGGCTACGTCTATCTCGGCGACTGCCACGCCACCCAGGGCGACGGCGAGCTGGCCGGTGCGGCCATCGAGATGCCCGCCACCGTCACCATCCAGATCGACCTGATCAAGAACTGGCCGATCAAGTGGCCGCGCCTGGAGAACGAGGAGTTCATCATGGCGATCGGCAGCACCCGGCCGATGGAGGATGCCGCCCGGATCGCCTATTGCGAGCTGATCGACTGGATGGTGAAGGACTACGGCTTCGACAAGCTGGAGGCCTACCTGCTCCTGACCCAGGCCGGCCGCGTGCGCCTCGGCAACATGGTCGACCCCAAGTACACGCTGGGGGCGAGCATCAAAAAGTCGATCATCGGCTGACCGCGGGGCGGGAGCCGTGCGGTGCTGCCAGGTAGCCCCGAACATAGCTCCCGAACTTGCCCAGGAAGATGCCGGCGAACAGGCCGGACGCGCCGATGTCGAGCACACGGTAGGCAGGCTCCTGCAGCATGTCCGGCGCCATGGCGCCGATCACGCCGAAGGCGTACTTGACCACGAACGCGAGCAGGATGAGCGGCAGCACGGTAGGGTCGGTCGGCCGGTGGATGACGCCCTGCGCGCGATCGACGGTGAACGCCCTGCGGCGCAGGAGCAGGATACCGAGCACGATCCCGATGGCGAGCGCCAGCAGCCAGATGCCGAGGGTGTCTGGCCCGAACCCGTGGATCCGGTGGAGTTCGACCAGTCCCAGGCCGGTGAGAAGTGCTGGGAACAGGGCAAGCTCTCTGAGCGTGACCGTGACCGGCTTGCGGGCGCGCAGGCCGCGCGAGATTAGGTAGGCGAACAGCGCGTAGACCCACCAGGGCGTGTGCGCGAGGATCTGCACGATCCGGTCCATCGCTGAGGAACCCCTTACGGAGGTGCGAGGGCACGCCGGTGCTGCCGCTACCAGAGGCAGTTCTGGCCGCGAGGGATACTGGCGGCAGCAGACGGCCCGTTTCCGGCAGCCCGCTCGCGCGGCTTGCGCGTTCCGGGATTCATCTGGCCCCGGGAAACCACTCGACGTGGCTGTCGCCCGTGCGGCCGTAATACACGACCCGCTTGCCGCTCATGGAGACGAGATAGCCGACGCAGCCGGCGTCCAGGGCACGCTCGCAGAATGTCTGGTACTTGATGGCACCCGACTGCGCGGCCCGGACCGCGGCCTCGACGCCGGCAGCCGACAGCTCCCGCGCCGGCTGGACAGGGATGGCGCGGCTGGGCACCACCTCGGAGCTTCCATCAGGCAGGTAGTAGGTCTTCTCCGATCGTACGAGGTCGGCGTGATAGCGCTCGATCCCTACCTCGATCAGTTGCCGAACCACCTCGCCAAAGCTGATTCGCCCCTGGTCCGACGCCTCCGTGCAGGAATGCACCACTGTCTTCACATGAGCATCCATTGGCCTCTCCTCCTCAAAGGTGTGATGAACGCTGCTCCGAAAGAGCTTCTAGTCGTACGGCACTG
Organism: Geminicoccus sp.; assembly: GCF_036263595.1. Lineage (NCBI taxonomy): Bacteria > Pseudomonadati > Pseudomonadota > Alphaproteobacteria > Geminicoccales > Geminicoccaceae > Geminicoccus > Geminicoccus sp. The sequence goes on from NZ_DATAGQ010000154.1 coordinate 17,686, forward strand.
ATTTCAGACCCTGCCGACGAACGATCTCCCGCATGATCGCCTCGAGGCCTGCCCGATCCGCCGGATCCAGATGTCCGAAGAATTCCTCGTCGTTCCGGTCCGCCAGCGCCGATAGCTCGGGCACCAGAGCACGGCCACCGGCGGTCAGCGTCAGCGCCTGAAAGCGCCGGTCTTCCTTGTCGACCGACTTGGCCACCAGTTCCTTGTCGACCAGCCGATCGACCAGCTTGGAGATGGCACCCCTGGTCATCCCCAATCGCTCCGCAAGCATGCTCGGTACGACGCTGTCCTGGTCATACAGCTCACGCAGCACGACCCATTCCGCCACCGTCACGCCGAAGGTCGCGACCTTGAGGCTGAACGCCTGGGAGACCTGGTTGGATACGAAGCGCAGCCAGTAGCCGAGATGCGCTTCGAGGGCGCTGACGCATGGTCGTTGTTTCATGATCCGCCATCAGTTGACAAGGAAACTGACCCGAAGAAGTTTCCTTGTCAACTAATTTGCGGCGACGCCGGGTGTGGTTCCGGCGTCCAGTACGGAAGATCGAGGAAATCAGACGAACACCATGCCCCCATCGACCAGCAGCGATTGGCCGGTCATGAAGTCGGAATCCGGCGAGGCCAGGAACTTGGCGACGCCGACCAGATCCGTAGCGGTCGATGGACGGCCGAGCACCGCCAGGGCGGCCATGTCATGAAACGACTTGTCCTCCCCTTCGCTCAGTCCGTGCGCCTGGAAGCCCTTGTCGATCACCTTCCACATCTCGGTCCCGACCACGCCCGGACAGATCGCGTTGACGTTGATCCTGTCCTTGCCGAAGGCGCGGGCCGCCGCCTGGGTCAGCGCCACGACGCTCCACTTGCTGGCGCAGTAATGGGCGAGCGGGTCGTAGCCCTGCTTGCCGGCGATCGACGCCGTGTTGATGACCTTGCCGCCGCCGCCCTGCTCCAGGAAGACCTTGATCGCCTCCTGCATGCCGATGAGCACGCCCAGCCCGTTCACGTCCATGACGTTGTGCCAGTCCTCCTCGGTGATCTTGAGAAAGGGCTTCACCTGGGCGATGCCGGCATTGTTGAAGATCGCATCCAGCCGTCCATGCGCCTTCACCGCCGCCTGGATCATCGCCTGGACCTGCGCCCGGTCGCGCACGTCGGCGCCGACAGCGATGGCCGTTCCCCCGGCTCCGCGAATCTCTTCGACAACAGCCTGGGTCGACGCCTCGGTCAGGTCCGCCGCGGTGATTTTCGCACCTTCGGCCGCGAGGCCCTTGGCGATCTCGGCACCGATGCCACGCGCGGCGCCGGTGATCACGATGCTCTTGCCGTCGAGCTGATAAGGCATGCCCATCTCCCCTGATACCGGCCCGCCTCGTTGCTGGGCGTGCCCTGCCCCGTGGTGATGGCCAGAAAACGAAGGGGTGTCGAGGCGCGATGAGCCCCACCCACGTGCGGCATCCCCGGAACCGCGGACGCCGGGTGCGGGTTCGAGGCGCGGCCCTCTCGTCCCTGCGCATTCGGGCTCCATGGCCGGCTGCGGGCCGCTGAACGGCAAGGGCATGTGATCCCCGGCGCCCGATCGCGCGAACAAGGGAAGGCAGCCTCCCAGGAGGGGTGGCGGGCCGGGCACAGGCAGGAAAGGCATGACAGGCAGATGACGGCAGACCGCGGCCTGCGCTTTCTCGTGGTGGAGAGCGAATCGCCGAAGGCCAGGGAGGAGCGTCGGAACAGCGTCGGCACCAGCTCCGGCGAGACCTTCATCGACACCCTGACCGGTTTGTCGCCGGGCTGCCACTGCGACCGCATCGAGCTGGCGGGCGAACGGCGTGGGACCGCCGAGGACGCCGATCTCGCCTCCTATGATGGCGTGTTCCTGGCGGGCTCGCCGATCCATGTCTACGACGAGACGGAGGATGTACGCCGCCAGCTCGGCTTCATGCGGGCGATCTTCGCTTCCGGCACGCCCTCCTTCGGCTCCTGTGCCGGCGTGCAACTCGCCGCGGCCGCCGCCGGCGGCAGGGTCCGCGCCATCCCCAAGAAGCGCGAAGTGGGCTTTGCCCGGCGGATCTTCCGCACGGGCGCCGGTACCGACCACCCGCTGCTGGCCGGCCGCCCACCCGTCTACGATGCCCCGAGCGTTCATTCGGACGAGGTGGAATCCCTGCCGGACGGGTCGATCCTCCTCGCTTCCAACGCGACGAGCCGGGTCCAGGCCGTCGAGATCCGGCATGCCGGCGGCATCTTCTGGGGCGTGCAGTATCACCCGGAACTGACGCTCCAAGAGGTAGCCAAGGCGCTGGAGCGCGCCCAGGACGGGCTGATCCAAGACGGCTTTGCCGCGGACGAGGCCGCGCTTCGTCAGTATGCGGGAAAGATCGAGGCGCTTGCTCGGAACCCGGGCAGGTTGGACCTGGCCTGGCAGCTCGGTCTTGATCAGGAAGTCACCGACCCGGCCCGGCGGACCGTGGAGCTGCGCAACTTCATCGACCGGCTCGTCCGGCCGACCTGCTCCGCCCGCGGCCGCGCATGATTGGGCACGCATGGGATCGACGGCCCATAGGTGGCGGGGCATCCTGCGGTCCGCCTGGCACTGCGCAAGGGAGTTCCGCCAGCCATGCCTGTCACGCTTGAAGGCTCCTGCCGCTGCGGAGCCGTCCGGTTTTCCTGCGACAGCCATACGCCGCAGCCCTACCAGCGCTGCTACTGCTCGATCTGCCGCAAGACGGCCGGCGGCGGTGGCTATGCCATCAACCTCGGCGCGAGGACGGCCAGCCTGAAGCTGAACGACCCGCAAGGCGCCGTCCGGATCTTCCGGGCCCAGATCGAGCAGGAGGATGGCAGCTGCGAGCTGTCCACGGCCGAGCGCAATTTCTGCTCGCGCTGCGCCACGGCGCTGTGGCTGTTCTCGCCGGAATGGCCCGAGCTGTTGCACCCGTTCGCATCCGCGATCGACAGCGAGCTGCCGGTCCCGCCCTCGTCGGTGCACCTGATGCTCCGCTACAAGGCCAGCTGGGTCCATCCCGACATCAAGCTGGGGGACGCCACGTTCGATCTGTATCCGGAAGAATCGATCGACGCCTGGCATCGCAGCCGCGGTCTCTGGATCGCCTGATCGGTCTGTCGCGGGGAACAGATTTCGTGCGATACTGGGTGGTCGGGCCCCGGCCGTCCGCGGTGGGGCTCTTTGCTCCACCACGGACGTTTTTGCATGAACGAACCCGAGGAACCGTGCACTGGCAATGACTTGGCTGTCCGGCGCCCGGAATCGCCAGTGTCAGACCGCCGCCCCGGCTGGCGGAAGATGCTGCTGGATGCTCTGCAGGTCCTCGTCGCTCAGCGGCGGCGCGTTCAGCGCATCCAGGCTGTCGTCCAGCTGCGCCACGTTGCGTGCCCCGATCAGTGCCGAGGTGATCCTCGGGTCGCGCAGAACCCAGCTCAGCGCCATCTGGGCCAGGCTCTGGCCGCGGGCCTGGGCGATGTCGTTCAGCGAGCGGAGCCGCTGCACGACGGCGGGCGTGAGCCGTTCCGGCGTGAGCGAGGTGGTGGCGCGGGTGGCCCGGGACCCTGCGGGAACACCGTCCAGGTACTTGGCGCTGAGCATGCCCTGGGCCAGCGGCGAGAACACGATGCCGCCGATCCCCTCCTCGCCCAGGACGTCGAGCAGGCCACCCTCGGCAGTCCGGTCCAGCATCGAGTAGCGCGGCTGGTGGATCAGGCACGGCGTGCCCAGCTCGCGCAGGATCCGGGCGGCCTGGCGGGTCTGCTCGGGTCCGTAGTTGGAGATCCCGGCATAGAGCGCCCGGCCGCTGCGAACCGCCTGGTCGAGCGCGCCCATGGTTTCCTCCATGGGTGTGTCCGGGTCGGGACGGTGGCTGTAGAAGATGTCGACATAGTCCAGGCCCATCCGCCTGAGGCTCTGGTCGAGGCTGGCCAGCAGGTACTTGCGCGAGCCCTTGTCGCCATAGGGACCCGGCCACATCGTGTAGCCGGCCTTGGTGGAGATGATCAGCTCATCGCGGTAGCGGTGCAGATCGGTCGCCATGACCCGGCCGAAATTCTCCTCGGCCGAACCGGGTGGCGGCCCGTAATTGTTCGCCAGGTCGAAATGGGTGACGCCGCGGTCGAACGCCCGGCGCAGCACCGCCCGGCCCGTTTCATGGGCGTCGAACCCGCCGAAATTCTGCCAGAGTCCGAGGGAGATCGCGGGAAGCATCAGGCCGCTGCGGCCGCATCGCCGGAACCTTCCCCCCTCGTAGCGCCCGCTGCTTGCTGCCCATCGCTCGGCCATCCGATTCTCCTTCGCCCTTGCTACGCCGCTGAGCGCCTGCGCCCGAAGGCTCAAACTATGGCACGAATGCCTCCTGTCGATCCTGCCATGCGTAGGAGGGGGCAGCCATAGTGGATAGGAAGGTTGACCAGCGGCGGGATTTTGGCGCATGCCTCCGTCCGCATGTCGAGCACTCGGCCTCTCTGCTTCAGCAGCGAGGCGCGTAGCCATGTCTCGCTTTCATCGGATCATTCCAAGAACATGTCCCATCTCGACGAACTCGAAGCCGAGAGCGTCTACGTGCTCCGCGAGGCTTTCGCGAAGCTGGAGCGCCCGGCCATCCTCTGGTCCCTGGGCAAGGACAGCAACGTCGTCCTTTGGCTCACCCGGAAGGCATTCCTCGGGCACGTGCCGTTCCCCGTGATGCACGTCGACACGGGGAAGAAGTTCAAGGAGATGTACGAGTTCCGGGACCGCTACGCGAAAGAGTGGGGCCTGAACTTCATCCGCGAGGAATGCCCGCCGGTCGAGGCCACCGACCCGACCCTGCCGCCGGCAGCCCGCTCGGCCGCGCGCAAGACGCTGGGCCTGAAGGCAGCGCTCGCCAAGCACCAGTTCACCGGGCTGGTCGCCGGGATCCGGCGCGACGAGGAGGCGATCCGGGCCAAGGAGCGCTACTTCTCGCCGCGCAGCGAGGACGGCTCCTGGAACCTGAAGGACCAGCCGCCGGAAGTATTCGAGCATTACATGACGACCTTCCCGCCCGGCGTGCACGTCCGCATCCACCCGCTCCTGCATTGGACGGAGCTGGACATCTGGCGCTACACCAAGCGCGAGAGCATCCCGGTGATCGACCTCTACTTCGCCAGGAACGGCATGCGCTACCGCTCGCTGGGCGACGAGGACATCACCAAGCCGGTGCCGTCCACCGCGTCCACCATCGACGAGATCATCGCCGAGCTGGAGACCACCAAGGTCGCCGAACGGTCCGGCCGTGCCATGGACCACGAGGCCGAGGACAGTTTCGAGCGCCTGCGCGCGTCCGGCTACCTCTGAACCCGTCCCGAAGCTTCGCACCTCCCGGAACTCGAAGATGTCCGACCGCAGCGGTCAGAAACTCGCCATCGTCATCGTCGGCAGCGTCGATCACGGTAAGTCGACCCTGATCGGTCGCCTCATGCATGACACCGGCGCCCTGGCCGAGGGCAAGTTCGAGGCCCTCAAGGCCATGTCGACCAAGCGGGGCATGCCATTCGAGTGGGCGTTCGCGCTGGACGCCATGCAGGCCGAGCGCGACCAGGGCATCACCATCGACACCGCGCGGATCCGCTTCGCCACGAAGAAGCGCGAGTACATCATCATCGACGCGCCGGGCCACCGCGAGTTCCTGAAGAACATGGTGACCGGCGCCTCGGCGGCGGATGCCGCCCTGCTGCTGGTGGACGCGGACGAAGGCGTGCGCGAGCAGTCACGCCGGCACGCCTATCTCCTCCATCTGCTGGGCATTCGTCAGGTGGCGGTGCTCGTGAACAAGATGGACCTGGTGGACTACGACGCCGACCGGTTCGGCACGGTCGCCGAGGTCATCCGTGCCAACCTGATGGCACTGGGCATCGAGCCTGCGCGGATCATCCCGATCGCCGCGCGCGACGGTGAGAACCTGCTGGCCCGCAGCAGCCGGATGCTCTGGTACCAGGGCCCCGCCGTGGTCGACATGCTCGACGAGTTCGTGCCGCGGGCGCGGCCGACCGAAGCGCCGCTGCGGCTGCCCGTCCAGGACGTCTACAAGTTCGACCAGCGTCGCATCATCGCCGGGCGGGTCGAAAGCGGGCAGATCAAGGTCGGCGACCAGATCATGTTCTCGCCGTCCAACAAGACGGTGAAGGTCGCGTCGATCGAAGCCTGGAACGTGCCCGAGTTGCCGACCGAGGCATCCGCCGGGTCGGCCGTCGGCATTACCCTCGACGAGCAGATCTTCGTCGAGCGCGGCGAGGTGATCAGCCATCCCGATCGCGCGCCGATCCTGACCAACGTCTTCCGCGGCAAGCTGTTCTGGCTGTCGAGGAAGCCATTGGAGGTGGGACGCGTCTACACGCTCAAGCTCGCGACGACCGAAGCCCAGGTGACGGTCGAGAAGATCGACAAGGTGATCGACACGCAGGATCTGGCGGAGCGCCAGGTCGAAAAGGTCGAGCGGGACGAGGCCGCGGAAGTCATCTTCCGCTCCAGCCGTACCCTCGCCCTGGACGAGTACGAGACCGTCGCCGGCACCGGCCGGTTCGTGCTGGTCGACGACTACGTCACGGTCGCTGCCGGCCTCGTCTCCATGGAGGGGTACCCGGACCAGCGTCGCCAGCTGACGGTGCGGGCGACCGACGTCTATGCCGTGGGGCACGCGGTCCATCGCGAGGCCCGCGCCTTGCGCAATGGCCATGAGGGCGGCGTGCTCTGGCTCACCGGCCTGTCCGGCGCCGGCAAGTCGACCCTTGCGCTCGCCCTGGAGCGTGAGCTGTTCGCCAAGGGCTGGCAGGTTTATGTGCTGGACGGTGACAATGTCCGCTCGGGGCTGAACAAGGACCTGGGCTTCGGCCCGGAGGACCGTGCAGAAAACATTCGCCGGATCGGTGAGGTCGCTGCCCTGTTCGCCGATGCCGGATTCCTGGTGGTGACCTCGTTCATCTCGCCCTATCGCACCGACCGCCAGCGTGCCCGCGAGGCGGCAGGCGATCGCTTCCGCGAGATCTACGTCAAGGCATCGCTGGAATCCTGCGAGGCGCGCGATCCCAAGGGGCTGTATCGCAAGGCACGCGCCGGCAAGATCAAGGACTTCACTGGTGTGCAGGCCCCGTATGAGGAGCCGGAGCATCCGGACGTGGTCGTCGAAACCGACCGGCAAAGCGAGGCCGAGTGCATCGGCACCCTCATGACGTTCGTCCGCAGCGAGTTCGGCATCTAGGCCCTTCCTTGCCTGGGAAGCTGCCGGTTACAGGCCCGCGAGGGGCGGGACGGGTCGTGGAACCACACGGCGCTTCCTCATATTGTTGTGCATTGCAGCAGCTCTGATGGGGTCGAGTGCAGGATGCGGATAGCCGTGATGATGCGTCATGCCACCGAGGATGGTGGCACAGGCACCTACACGCGCGAACTCGTACAGAGGCTGCTTCGGCAAGGAAGTGACGTAGACTTCGACCTTCTGCTGGACGATCCGGCCCACATGGGGGAGTGGGACGGCTACGCGAACGCTCGGCCGGTCGTCCTCAAGGCGAACGGCCGGCTCGCCTGGGACCAGTGGGCCGTGCCGACCTACTGCAACGCGGCCAAGGTCGACGTCATCTTCAATCCCAAGCACTCGATGCCGATGCTGGCCACGGCGCCGTGCGTGTTCGTGCTGCACGGTGCCGACTGGTTCGTGGTGCCCGAGAACTATGGCCGGGGCTTGCGTGCCTATCAGGCGGTGGCGCTGCCCCTCTATCTGCGCAAGGCGGCCTACACGATCAGCGTATCCGAGGAGAGCAGGCAGCGCCTCATTGCACGCTATCCTTTCTGCGGTGCCTGCTCCGGGACCGTACATCATGGCGTATCCCCTCGTTTCGCACCGGTCACGGATCGTCGCCATCTCGAGGAAGTGCGGATGCGCTACGCCCTGCCCGAGCGCTTTGTCCTCTATCTCGGCCTGATCTACCGGCAGAAGAATGCGGCCGGACTTCTCGAAGCCTTCAGGCAGCTCCTGCCTTCGATACCCCACGATCTGGTGCTGGCTGGCCGGCCGGCGTTTGGTGGCGAGCGCGACCTCGGCTTGTTGAACGACCCGGCGCTGGCCGAACGGGTGCACCGTCCCGGATGGATTGCCGAGGAGGATCTCCCCGCCCTTCTCTCGTTGGCGGAGCTGTTCGCCTTCCCTTCGCACTACGAAGGCTTCGGCATCCCGTTGCTGGAGGCCATGGCCTGCGGTACACCGGTCGTCACGTCGACCGGCGGAGCTTGTCCCGAAGTAGTCGGCGATGCTGCCCTGACGGCAGACCCCGCGGATCCTGGGATGATCGCACGGGCCATGCACCAGGTGCTGACAGATCCCTTCCTGGCTCAGGAACTGAGCCGGCGCGGCATCGAGCGCGCCACGCTGTTCAACTGGGAAACGGCGGCCGCACGCACACTCACGGTTCTCTCCGCCGTCGGACGTCACCGCGCACCTGACCTGTCGCCGCCACCCGGCTTGGCGCCGTCCATGCCACCGCGCCCAATGGTCCCGGTTCGGGACACGAGGATCGCTTTTCCTGCCAGCAGTTGATGCAAGATATGGTTTGGGACGGTGAGATCGGTCCGACGGCAGGAAGGTGACATCTTTTTGGTCGTGCCGGGGCAGCCGGCGCTCGCATTTCGAGCAAGAGACACCGCGACATGGTCAGGCGGATCGAGCGGGAGAACCTGCCAAGGCTATCCTTGCATCAATGCTGGTCGGAGCGAGTACAAGAACATCCGCCACATGGGCGCAGGGCCGCCTCCGCTCACCGTGGTGGCGTACCCGAGAGCCGATGGCACGCTTGCCAAGAAGCTGATCTTCCTGCCAGTGCTCATGCGTACCGGACCCGCATTGCGTCGGGGCTGGAAGCCGTTCCCGACATGGAACATCCACGGCAGGCCCGGCCATACGCTGCATGAGCCAGAAGCACATACCACTGCTGCGTGAAGCCCAGGTTGCTCTCGGGGCAGGTCAGGCCGGCAGGGCCGTTCGCCACCTGCGTCAGGCATTGCAGTACCGTCCTGCCGATCCGGACGTCTTGTCGCTCCTGGCTGTGGCCCTGTTCGAGGCAGGCGAGCCAGCAGCAGCCCTGGAGGCGGCCCGACGTGCGACGGTGGCCGGCCCGGCCTCTGCAAGGGCACACTACAATCGTGCCGTCCTGCTGCGGCGGACAGGAGATCCCGAAGCCGCACTGGAGGAATTGGCCCAGGTGCTGGAACTGGCGCCCGATCATCCGGCGGCGCGGGTCGAGCAGGCGCAGTCGCTGGTTGAACTCGGCCGCCTTCTTCCGGCTGTCCGGGCGCTTGCCGATCATCGGCGGACGTTTCCAGACGACGTGGAGGCCGTCCGTGATCTGGCCATCTTCGCCGAGCGGGCCGGCGACTGGGCCACCGCTGCCGATGCTTGGGCGGCATTGGCAGGAAAGGGTTCGGACTCTGGAGAGGCTGAGATCCGGTTGGTCGCGGTGCTCGCCGAGCAGCACGGATCCGCTGCCGCGTCGACGCGTGTCGGCCCGCGGGAAGCGGACCGACCACAGCTTCGACATGCCCTGGACAAGGCCCTCAGTCATGCCGGACGCGGCATGCTCCGACTCAGGCCACAGCAAACGACCAACAGCCGATAGGCGGACCAGCACAAGGAGAGATGTTCCTTGCAGTGGAAGCGGCTAAGAGGAGTTGTCTGCTTCCCAGCACAGCAAGGTTCAAATGGGCTCGTTCGACAGGCTTTTCAGGCTGGATGGTGCCGGTGCGGTGGTGACAGGTGGTGCCAGCGGCATAGGTCTGGCGACTGCACAAGCGCTTGGTGACGCGGGTGCGAGGGTTACGGTCCTGGATCAGCGTGAACCGCGTCACACACAGCACGCCACTGGCTTGTCCGCCATGTCCGTCGACATTTCCGATCCCAGCGCCGTTGCCGCGGCCTTCGGCCAAGTGGCGACGCACCATCCTATCGATATCCTCGTCAACTGCGCCGGCATCGCCATCCGCAAGCCGGCGGTGGATCTGCCCATGGAAGACTGGGACAAGGTTGTCTCGGTCAACATGACCGGGAGCTTCGTGTGTGCACGGGAGGCGGCCCGGCACATGATCGCGGCCGGCCGGAGCGGCGCGATCGTGAATGTCGCATCGATCATGGGCTTGTCCGGCGGCATCTACCCGAACATCTCGTACCAGACGACGAAGGGTGCCATCGTGAACATGACGCGGGCGCTTGCGATCGAATGGGCGCCGCACGGCATTCGCGTGAACGCGGTGGCACCTACCTATGTACGTACGCCGTTCATCGCTGCCCTGCTCGAACAGCCTGACGTGGTGCAGCGCATCGAGGACATGACGCCGATGCGCCGGATCGCCGAGCCGGAAGAAGTTGCCGCTGCGATCCTATTTCTTGCCAGTCCCGCTGCTGGCATGATCACTGGTCATACCTTGCCGGTCGACGGCGGCTATCTGGCCCAGTAGGCCAGCCCAGCCAGCAAGGAACCGGCGAGGGATGCCATCCTTCCGAGCTGGCGCTCACCTACCCCGACAAGGCTGCCGGACGGCCGTCAGCTCACGGCAGACCCGCCTGCCGAAGATCTTGGATCAGCCGCTCGGTCATCAATGCCTGGCCCCGCTCGTTCATGTGGAAACTCGTGTCATAGACATCCTGTGCGTCCACCATCGACCGGCTTGGTTCTCCGATGACAGGCACACCCAGGTCGCTCCAGAACAGTTGCAGGTCGGCAAACAGGGCCGCGGCAGCAGGCCCGGTATACTCCTTGCGGCGCAGTGTCGGCGGCCAACCCGCCATTACCGTCACGCCTTTGGCACGTTGATCCGCCACGAAACGTGCAACGGCAGTGGCACCGATCGAGCTACGATTCAGGCGTGGAAAGATCTGATTATCCGCTTCGACCCTTGCACGCATTGCAGGAGTGATGTTGGCAGCAAGGTTGCCGCGTTCGCTGCCATAACGGTCAATGTTCTGCGCCCGATAAGGTCCAGGGATATTGCCGAGCGGAGCATGCTTACAGTTGGCGAGATTATTGCCGATGGCCCGCCACAGCAGGTGCAGATCGTATTGCGAGACATAGGCTGACCAAAGGCTTGCCGGCATTCGCCACCAGAAGCTCTTGTCGTGGAATGAGCTGTAGAAGACTGGCAGCACCGTGAAGGGAAGAGTGGTCCGGAACAGCGGGTATTCCACGATCAGCAGAACCGTGTCGCCAGGGCGCGTAGCACGATCCGCCCGGTCGAGCAGGTAGGTGAGGTCCAGCCCGGCATGAGTACCATAATTGAAGGTTTGGACACCTAGCGCCTCCGAGATCCGGCCCGCATCGAAGCCGAAGTGCACGGACGAACCGCCGACAAGAATGAGCCTTGGGCTTTCGATAGCCGCAAGATCGCGATCCTTGCGCACGTAGAGGTCACGGACCCAGCCGATATCGTTGTTCGGATAGAGGTACGGCTTGATCGGCGGGATCGCAAACCAGAGGACGAAGAGGGCGGCCATCAGCACAGGCATGCTGACCAGCAGCCAGAGAAGGAAGTAGCGCGCCGCCATGCCGGACGTTCGGGCCATCGTCAGAACTGGAAGTAGAGAAACGGGGACGGCGCGCTCGTGGCCATCGACAGGACAGCAAACAGCAGGATGAACGCGGTCGCCACCGCCCAGCCCGGGGTGAGCCGCCAGCCGAAGCGCAAGGTTCCGGCCGAGCGGCCTCCCCCGCCAATTCCACCCATCGTCCCCGTGCGACCCTCGAAACGGTAGGGCGCATAGCGCCGCATGATCTGAAAAGTGTTAGGCGCCGCGAAGAGAATCGCCAGCAGCACCAGAAGATGTAGCCAGGTCTGCCCGACAGTCGTGAAGAGCTTGTCGCTGCCGCCAAGGCCGGCCATTGCTTGCAGGATGGTCCCGGCAACATCGAGGCTGGAAGCACGGAAGATGACCCAGCCGATCACGATCAGAACGAACGTGAACAGTGTGGAGAGTATAACGGCCCAACGCATCCGGAGAATGCGCTCCAGTGGGCTGCCGGTGACGAGGCCACGCCAGAAGTGGTTCACGACAAGATAGAATCCGTGAAGCGCGCCCCAGGCAACAAACGTCCACCCTGCCCCGTGCCAGAGGCCGCCGATCAGCATGGTGATCATCAGGTTGACGTAGCGGCGACGGGCACCGGCACGGTTGCCGCCAAGAGGCTTGTAGATGTGGTCCGCCAGAAACCGCGACAGCGAGATGTGCCACCGGCGCCAGAACTCGATCACCGAGCCGGCCTTGTAAGGCGACCAGAAGTTCACGGGCAGGCGAAACCCGATCATGTGGGACAGGCCGACTGCCATGTCCGAATAGCCGCTGAAGTCGAAATAGAGCTGAGCGGTGTAGGCAAGAGCACCCAGCCAAGCGCTGACGGCATCGGGGGAGGATCCATTCGCGACACCGCCGAACAACGTGTCCGCGTAGGGCGCCACGCCATCGGCCAGCACGACCTTCTTGAAGAGGCCGATCCCGAAAATGGCGAGGCCTACCAGTAGGCGGGTCAGTTCGAACCGGAACGGGCGGTCCTTCCAGAACTGCGGGATCACATCCTTGTGCAACAGGATCGGTCCGGCGATCAGATGGGGAAAGTAGGTGACGAACAGAAAGTACTCGTGCGGACGGTAGCTCCTGGTCTCGCCGCGCCAGCAGTCCGTCAGGTAGGCGATCTGGGTGAAGGTGAAGAAGGAGATGCCCACCGGCAGCGAGATGTCTGGCAGGGGAATCGGGATGCCAGTTGCTAGCGCGACGTTCGCCAGGACGAAGTCCGCGTACTTGAACCAGGCGAGCAAGAGCACGTCCACGCCGACGCCGAACGCCAGCAGCCGACCGCTGCTCAGGCCGAGGCCCGCCCGACGCGAGATGAGCGTACCCACGACAAAGTTGAATATGATCGAACCCAGCAGGAGGGGCAGGTGCTCGGAGTCACCCCAGCCATAGAAGATCAGGGACGCCACCCCCAACCAGATCAGCGCCCACCGCTTCGGCAGGAAGTGGCCCAGCAGATAGTAGGCCAGCAGCACCACCGGCATGAAGCCGAAGATGAAGATGAAGGAATTGAACAGCAAAACCGGAGATCCCGTCGGCGCTTGCGGCCTGGCGGCCACTCTCGGCCATGGCGCGTCGATGTGCTGCCGGAAAAGGAACCAGCGGCGACACGGTTCGTCAACGGGCGGAGGAACATCCTCCCCAGGGCAAGCTAGGCTGTGCGCCGCTGCCGCTGAGCGGAGTAGCACCAAACCGGAACAGCGAGACTTCCCTTCTGGCGGGAGAAATGGAGCCTATCAGCTCGCAGGCAGTGGAGCTGCATCGGGCCGAGAAGGCCACCAGCTCTCAAAGTAGATCCTGCGAGCGGACGATGCCTGGAGCCTGCATATCGTGCCTCACCCAAGGGTCCGCACCTGAGCCTTGGCTTCCGGCGAGATGGGTCAGGAGTTGTTCGGCACCATCTCGCCGGCGGCCATGTATGCTACGTGCTGCGTGGGGCGCTCGTCGGTCTCACCATACCGTATAACCAGCATCCGCGACCAGGACGTGGCCGGTCACCAGGGATGATGCGTCGCTCGCCAGGAAAAGGACGCAAGCTGCGATCTCCGGCGGCTGGCCCACCCGTCCCATCGGGGTCATATCCATCCAGATCTTGTACCAGTCGGCCTTGTCCATTCCTGGCTTGGTCATCGCTGTCTCGATGTAAGTCGGCGCTACCGCATTGACCCGCACGCCCCGCTTGGCCCACTCGCCCGCCAGCGACTTGGTCAGGTGGTGCACACCCGCTTTGGCAGCATTGTAGTGCACCTGCGGTTGGGGATAGTTCGAGATAATGCCGCTCATCGAGCCGATGTTGACGATCGAGCCTTTTCCGGCGTCGAGCATGTACTTGCCGAACGCGCGATTGGTGTAGAAGACGCCGTTCAGGTTGATGTCGACCACCTTGTGCCACTGCTCATCGGACATGAGCTCGCCCGGGGAGTTGAGGGCGATACCGGCGTTGGCCACCGCGATGTCCACGCGTCCGTACTTCTGGACAACCGCATCGGCACAGGCCGTCACGGCCTTGCTATCGGTTACGTCCAGTTGGTGGAGTTCCGCCTCGTATCCCTTGGCCTGCAGCGCCGCCAAGCCTTCTGCGCCCACGTTCGGGTCGATCTCGGCGATCACGACCTTTGCGCCGAACTCCGCCAAGGCCATCGCGGTCTGTAGGCCGATATTGCGACCCCCGCCCGTTACCACCGCGACCCGATCGCTCAGGTCGAACAGCGCTTTGTACATCGTCACCTCTTCTTCTCGGCAAGATCCCGTGCTGCGGCAGAGACCTCTGACCGGCCGGAGCCAGGGTTCTTCCGTCGCGGATCTCTCGACCGCCGAAGAACGTTTCATCGAGCTGCCAGCACTCCCCACATGCACGGAGATACGAGGGGTGACAGCTGGTTGGCAACGGGTCGTTCGGCACGAGGGCGTTGTGGAGTGGGGCCACGCAGGATCACCCTTGAACCCCAGAGGAGCTGGAAACCTGCCCTTCTCCTTCAGGAACTGCTGATTCATCAAGGGCTTCTCCCGGGCAGGCGACGACAGGCTGCCCACACCTGCCACTTGAAACCGCTTGACCCCCTTGTTGCGGTTGAGCGAACGTCCGGCCACTGTTACTGGAGGCGCCCGCTCGATGGTTGCGGGTCATTCTAGGGGGGTTCATGAAAAGACGCGTTCTTCTGACTGCTTCGGCAGCGGCTGCCTTGCTCGCTACAACGCGCATGCCAGCATTCGCCGACGATGCCTTCTGGGCGAAAGCCGGCGAGCCCTACAAGGGCATTACGCTACGCGGCGTCTCCGAAAGCACACCGTCCTCGAACTGGGCGAAGGACGTCATCGCGAAGGAATTCACGGAGAAGACCGGGATCGAGATTCAGTTCGAGACGACATCCTGGGACCAGATGTACGACAAGGCGATCAAGGACATGGAGGCCGGCTCCGGCATCTATGACTTCGTCTACATCGAGCAGGACATCATCTATTCGTACCTGTCGCGCGACTTCCTGGTCAACATCACGCAGACGTTGAAGGACAAGCCGGATCTTGCCGCGCCGACCTTCAACATGGAAGAGTTCACGACCTTCATCGAGTACTTCAAGGGCAAGGACGGCGACCTGTTCGGCGTGCCGATGGAAGCGTTCATCAAGCCGTACCTCTACCGAGCCGACCTGTTTGCCGATGCGGCAGTCAAGGAAGCATTCAAGGCCAAGTATGGCTGGGACCTTGCTCCGGCCACCGATCACAAGCAGTATCGCGAGATCGCGGAGTTCTTTACCCAGTACGGCCAGGACAATGATCTTGAGCTGTGGGGCACCACGGTACAGGCCAGTTCCGGTCATCCCGCCTCCTTCTACGAGTTCGTCGAGTCGATCGCGCCGACCTTCGGCGTCTACAACTGGGGCCTGAACACCGAGACCTGGGCCGCGACCGTCGCGAATGGCGGCACCATGAACAGCGACAAGGCCAAGGCCGCGCTGACTTGGTGGATCGGTAATCTGCAGTATGCGCCGCCGGAATCGACCTCTTCGACTTGGGACGAGGTGGCCGCATCTTTCTCCGCGGGCCGTGCCGCGCAGGCGCTGGTCTATGGCGAGAACGCGGCGTGGATCGCCACTGACGAGAACAAGTCGACGGTGGTGGGCAAGGTCGGCGTGGCGCTGCCACCGCTGGAGCCGGGCGTCCTGGAAGAGGCCGAGTCCGGCAATGGCTATATCGGCTACTATGACGGTGGCGCCTATGGCATTCCGCATTCCTCCAAGAACAAGGAAGCGGCTCTGCTCTGGCTGCAGTACTACAGTCAGGCCTCGGTGCAGACCGACTGGGCGGTGAACGCAGCGCGTGTGACGCACAAGGCAACCTACGATGATCCGCGCGTTCAGGAGCAGGACACCAAGACCAACGGCTACTACTCGCTGATGCGCGACAAGGGTCACCTCTTCGGTGGTGCGCCGAACTTCCCGTTCCATGGCCAGCTGCGTGAGGCGATCGCGCCCTACTTCTATGACGCGATCACCGGCAAGCTGACTCCGGATCAGGCGCTCGACCAAGCGGCCGCTCGGGCCGAGGAAGAGCTGACCCGCCTGGGCTATCGTAAGGCCTGAGCCTTCGGCCTGGTCCGGATCACCAGGATCCGGACCAAGTCCGCTTTGTCGACATCGTCCTTGATCGGAACGTTCCTTGCGCTCTCAGGTCACTGGCTGGTTGTTCCTGGCGCCGACCATTGCGGTGCTGGCGATCTTCGGCTTCCTGCCGTTCCTCTATGTCGGCTTCGTCGGCTTCTTCGACTGGAATCCATTCGCAGCGGACCCGGGCCTCATATGGGCCGGCGTCAACAATTACCGGCGGCTGGTATTCGATGACCAGTTTCTGCGATCGATCAGCCTGACGCTCCAGTTCACCTTCTGGGTCGTCCTCAGCGAGTTGATCATCGGCTACCTGTTGGCACAGCTGTTCATGCGCGATTTTCCTCTCAAGGGGATGTTCCGCACGATCCACACGCTTCCGCTGCTGGTAGCGCCCATTGCCGTCGGGGCAGCCTGGCGGCTCCTCACCGTTCCGGGGCTGGGACCTGTCCCCTACTACCTGGCCCGCTGGTTCGGCATCGACTTTCGCTTGGGCTCCTTCGAGAATCAGGCTTTCATCACCACGGTCGTCATGGACATCTGGCACTGGACGCCGCTGGTCACCCTGACCTTGCTGGCCGGCCTGTCCTCCATGCCGAAGGAACCGTTCGAATCGGCACAGGTCGACGGAGCCAATCGTTGGCAGATCTTCTGGCACATCATGCTGCCGATGCTGAAGCCGGTTCTGCTTACCACCATCTTCATCCGGCTCATGGATGCGCTGCGTACGGTTGACGAGGTCTGGATGCTGACGGGCGGTGGCCCCGGCACGGCCACCCGTTATATCGGCCTGCACATCTGGCGCGTCGTCTTTCCGCAGACGGATTACGGCTACGGCGCAGCGATGTCGCTGCTCACCTTGTACCTCACGATCATGTTGTGCTGGTTCCTCTATGTCGCGCTCGTCGCGAGGAAGCCGAGCGGGTCATGAAGAAGACAGGCATCATCGTCCCCATCCTGGTCTGGACGGGGATGACCGTCATCACGCTGCTGCCGATCTGGTGGCTATTCGTGGTGTCGATGAGAACGCGCGTGCAGTTGTTCGGCCGGCCGTCGCTGATGCTGAACGGGTTCTACTGGGGCAACTATGTCGAGGTGCTCCAGAACGAGGAGTTCCGCTTCTACCTGATGAACTCGATCATCGTTGCGACCTCCAACTGCCTGATCGTGACGATCCTGGCCCTGCTCGCGACCTTCGCGCTCTCCCGCTACAAGCTCGCGGCGGAAGACAGCCTCTTCTTCTGGCTGATCACGAACCGCATGGCGCCAGCCGCGGTATTTCTCCTGCCTCTGTTCCTACTGTACACGCAGGTCTTTTATCTTTTTGACACCAGGATCGGCCTGATTCTGCTTTATTGTGTGTTCAACCTGCCGTTCGCGATCTGGCTGATGAAAGGGATCATGGACGGCATCCCGAGGGAACTGGACGAGGCTGCCATGATCGACGGCGCCAGCACCTTCCAGGTCCTCACGAAGGTCATCATCCCGCTGGCCAAACCAGGCTTGGCTGTCACCGCGATCCTGACCTGGATGTTTGCCTGGAACGAGTACCTCTTCGCGGCGACCCTGACCTCCGTCGAGGCGCGCACCATCACCACAGGCCTTGCCGAGTTTGTGACCGTAACCGGGACCAATTGGGGCGAGCTCGCAGCCCTGTCCATGCTGACGCTGGCGCCTGCGCTGGTATTCCTGGGTTTCGTGCAGCGTCACATCGTAGCCGGCCTCACCTTCGGCGCGGTCAAGGAGTGAACCTATGAGAGCGCCGGTCACTCACAAAGTATCGCCCCGCGAGGGCTTCCTGCCGATCAAGACCAACGCATTCGACCGCGGCTTCATCGGCGTCGTGTTCGGAATTCTCATCCACCTTCTTTGGATGCGGTTCGTCGAGCAGTGGATCCCGCTCTGGATCTGCACGATCATCGCCGTCCTCATCGGCATCTACATCGTCAAGCGTGGCTAGCCTCGAGCCTCCGCTATGGCCCGCGCGGCCATAGCGGAGGCTTGTATTTGGCAGCCATTGTCGCATAGTCCGGCAATCAATTTAAAACGTTCCACCGCCGAACAAGAAGAGCGGTGGGATCAGGGGAGGCAAGGATGAAGCTTCGCATGTTGTGCGCAGCATTCGCTGCGGCGTTGCTCGGCACTGCTGCACAGGCGCAGGAGACGCGCCTCACGATCGCGACGGTCAACAACCCTGACATGATCGTGATGCAGAAGCTGTCCGGGGAGTACGAGAAGGCCAATCCCGGCGTGAAGCTCGACTGGGTGGTGCTGCCGGAGAACGAACTGCGCACGAAGGTCACGACCGACATCGCGACCAAGGCCGGTGCCTACGACATCCTGACCATCGGCACCTACGAGGTCCCGATCTGGGGCAAGCTCGGCTGGCTGACGCCGTTCGAGAACATCCCGGCTGACTACGATATCGAGGACGTGTTCCCGCTGGTGCGCACCGCGCTCTCGCTCGATGACAAGCTGTACGCCATTCCGTTCTATGCAGAGAGCAGCTTCCTATTCTACCGCAAGGACCTGTTCGAAAAAGCCGGGATCACCATGCCCGAGCAGCCCACCTGGGCGCAGCTCGAAGAGTGGGCCGCGAAGTTGCACGATCCGGCCAACAAGATTTACGGTACCTGCCAGCGTGGCCTGCCCGGCTGGGGCGAGAACATGGCCATCGTCGGCAGCCTCGCCAACACGTTCGGTGCCCGCTACTTTGACGAAAGCTGGAAGCCCGACCTTCTTTCCCCGGAGTGGAACCAGGCAGTCACGTTCTACGTGAACCTGATGAACAAGTACGGGCCGCCCGGTGCCGCCACCAACGGCCACCTGGAGAACCGCACGCTGTTCGCGGCCGGCAACTGTGCCACCTGGGTCGATGCGACCTCGGCAGCGGGCTACATGTTCAACCCGGCCGAATCCAAGGTCGTCGACACGGTGGCGTTCGCGAACGCGCCAATCGGCACCGTGCCGAACGGCAACCATTGGCTGTGGTCCTGGGCGCTCGCGATTCCCTCGACCTCGCCCGACGCGGAAGAGGCCAAGAAGTTCGTCTACTGGGCGACCAACAAGGATTATATCCAGACGGTCGCCAAGGCGAACGGCTGGGCCGCCGTCCCGCCCGGTACCCGCAAGAGCACCTATGCGGAGCCTGAGTACATCAAGCTGCCGTTCGCCCAGAAGACGCTGGATGCGATGAATACTGCCGATCCAACCAAGGCGACGGCCAAGCCGGTGCCCTATGTCGGCATCACCTTCGCGACGATTCCGGAGTTCCAGGCGGTTGGCACCGAGATCGGCAAGGCCGTAGCTGGCGCGCTCGCTGGGCAGACCTCGGTAGAGGAGGCGCTGCAGAACGCGCAGGCTGCTGCGGACCGGATCATGCAGGAAGCCGGCTACTATTGAGCTTCCACACCTGATGTAAGGCCGAACGTCGCGCTTCCGTCGGAAAAGCGGGGCGCGGCGTTCGGCTCATCTGGCAGGACCCTCCGCTCGACAAAAGGACCCTGACAATGGCGGCCAGTCTGGACGGTACGGCGAGCGCTGGATTGGCGACACCGGCCCCTCCCAAGACGACGCGGTCCCGGCAGCGCCTGAGCATGTTTCTGCTGGTGGCGCCGGCTGTCGGCGTCCTGCTGATCTGGATGATCGTTCCGCTAGCCCTCACGATCTATTTCTCGCTGCACCGCTACAACGTGCTTTATCCCGAGCGGTTTGGCTTTGTCGGCCTGCGCAACTTCCAACTCCTGCTCAACGACCCGCTGTTCTGGGGTTCGCTGGTCAAGACACTGATCCTGGTCGGCGCCTCCCTGTTCTTCACCGTCGTGCTGGGCGTGATCCTGGCACTCGTCATGGAACGCGACTTCCCAGGACGCAGCATCGCCCGACTGCTGGCGCTGGCCCCGTTCTTCGTCATGCCGGTGGTAGCCGCGCTGGTCTGGAAGAACATGCTGATGCACCCGGTCTATGGGCTGCTCTCGTGGGCCTCGTCGAGCCTGGGGCTTCCCGTTGTCGACTGGCTGCAGAACTGGCCGATGACCTCGATCATCATCATCGTGACCTGGCAGTGGACGCCGTTCGCGATGCTGGTCTTCCTGACCGCTCTGCAGTCGATGCCCGAGGAGCAGAAGGAAGCCGCTTGGCTGGACGGCGCGAACCCCTTCCAGATGTTCTTCTCGATCATTCTGCCGCATCTGTCGCGGGCGATCACCGCCGTCGTCATGATCGAGAGCATCTTCTTTCTCTCGATCTTCGCCGAGGTGTTCACGACCACGGGCGGTGGGCCAGGCCAAGCCAGCACCACCCTCACCTACATCATCTATGCCCGCGCGTTCCTTGAGTGGAATGTGGGCGCGGCCTCGGCCGGCGGCCTGTTCGCCGTCATCCTTGCCAACATCGTCGCGATCTTCCTGATCCGCCTGGTCGCCCGCAACATGCAGAACCCGGAGAAGTTCGGATGAGACGCAGCGGCCTCGGCATCGCCATACTGGGCCACGGGCTGGCCCTGTTGATGTTCTTCCCGATCCTGTGGATGGGGCTTACGGCGTTCAAGACTGAGATCGACGCGTTTTCCATGCCGCCGGTCTTCATCTTCGAGCCTACCCTATCGTCCCTGAACGACGTCTTCTCGCGCGGCTCCTACTCGAAGTTCGTCACCAACTCGATCATCGCTTCTCTGGGATCGACGGCGCTCTGCCTCCTGTTCGCCATTCCTGCCGCCTACCAGATGTCGTTCTACCCTTCCAAGCGCACCAACGGGACGTTGCTGTGGATGATCTCCACCAAGATGATGCCCGCCGTCGGCGTCATCATGCCGATCTACCTGATCTTCCAGTGGCTTGGCCTGCTCGACCGGATCCTAGGTCTGATCCTGATCTTCTTCCTCATGAACCTGCCGCTCGCGGTGTGGATGCTCTACACCTACTTCAAGGAGATCCCGCACGAGATGCTGGAGGCGGCACGGGTCGACGGCGCCGGCATTCTTGAGGAATTGCGTTTCATCCTGCTGCCCGCCTCGATCCCCGGCATCGCTTCGACTGCGTTGCTGATGATCATCCTGTGCTGGAACGAGAGCTTCTGGAGCCTGCAGCTCACCGCCAGCGATGCAGCTCCGCTCACCGTCTTCATCGCCAGCTTCAAGGCGGCGGAGGGCATGTTCTGGGCCAAGATGTCCGGAGCCTCGATCCTGGCGATCGGCCCGATCGTGGTGCTAGGCTGGCTGATGCAGCGGCACCTCGTGCGCGGCCTGACCTTTGGAGCCGTGAAGTGAGCAAGGCCTATCTCATCGCCCGGGTGACCGTGACCGATCCCGAAGCCTACAAGGAGTATGTCGCCCGCACCCCCGCCGCCGTGGCAGCAGCGGGCGGGCGCTTCATCGTGCGAGGTGGTGAAGTCACCGCCCTGGAAGGACCGGCCGAAGAGCGGCGCGTCGTGGTGATCGAGTTTCCGTCACGTGCCGCGCTGGAAGCCTTCTGGACCTCTGACGCCTATGCTGCGGCCAAGGCTTTTCGTAAGGGGGCGGCCATATTCGAGGCGGTCACCGTGCATGGCGTGCCGGATTAAGACGGAGGCAAGTTGGGTTCCTTCTTAGCGGCTTAACTTCTCAGGCTGACGACTCGATTGCATCAGCAGTGGCACGCACTCATCCGATGTCGGATGGAGTTCGAGCTTTGCGTTGCTGGACACGACCTCAGGCCGCGTCCGCCACAGCTAGCCCGCTTTCTCTCTCCATCACCATCTCGGCCGCGCGGTTGCCCAACACCATCGCAATCGCATTGGTGTTGGCCGATGGGATGAAGGGGATCGAGGCGCAGCAAATCACGCGGAGGCCATCAACGCCGCGCACGCGCATGCGAGCGTCCAGCACCGCCATCGGATCGCTGTCTGGTCCCATGCGAGCGGTGCCTACCGGGTGGAAGTTCGTCTTGACTGTCTTGGCGGCGAAGACAGCCAGTTCCTCGTCCGACATCTTGTCAGCGCCAGGCAGTATCTCGCCTGAGATGTTGGACGCGAGCGGTTCGGTAGCCAGGAGCGTTCGGGCAAAGCGCATCGACGCAAGGGTCAGTCGCAGATCGTCGGGATGACCAAAGAAGTTGGCATTGACGCGTGGCTGGTCGCGCGGGTCAGACGAGCGCAAGCGGACCGTGCCGCGAGCCTTGGGGCGCAGAAGACAGGACGCGATCGTGATTCCGTCGCCATCGTCGACGTCGGATATGTCCCGGTCGACGTGGACGATTGGGCCACAGTAGAGTTGGACGGTTGGGCGTTCTCCGCCATCTGGATCATAGAAGAGGCAGGACTCAATACCGGTGGTGGTGACTGGGCCCGTGCCGAACAAGAGGTACTGCAGGCCATTGCGGAGCATCCGCCAGCCACGGTCCTCGCCATAGTAGCCACCCGGCGTACGGGTCAGCGCGATGACAGGAACCTCGTGATGGTCTTGCAGGTTCTGGCCGACGCCCGGCAGGTCCGTGTGCACGGCAATTCCGTGCTCGCGCAGGTGATCGGCCGGCCCCAGGCCGGACAGCATCAGGAGCTTGGCAGTATTGTAGGTGCCGCTAGCCACCAGCACTTCGCGGGCGGCCCTGGCTTGGAAGGTGGCGCCGTTGCGCATGTACTCGACACCAACCGCACGCCGCCCCTCGAACAGGACGCGGCTCGCGGTGGAACCCGTCTTCACCGTCAGCCGGTCGTCGTCCAGCACCTGCGACAGAAAGGCGGTCACCGCATCGCAGCGTTCGATCTTGCCGCTCTTGGCGACACCCATCGTGTGCTGCATGACGCCCACGCCTGCCTGTTTCGCGCCGTTGAAGTCGGGGTTGAACGGGATCCCGGCCCCCTGAGCCGCCAGCAAATAACGCCGCGTGGTATCGCAGAGCGTGCCCGGGTCGGAGACAAGCAGGCGGCCATGGATGCCGTGATACTCGTCGTTGAAGTTGGCGTTTTTCTCCAACGCCTTGAAATGCGGCAGCAAATCCCGATAGGACCAGCCTGATCCCCTGCCAAGGTAGGCGTCCCAGCCGTCATAGTCGTCGGCCTGGCCGCGCATATACACCATGGCATTGACCGAGCTTCCACCGCCCAGGACCTTCGCCTGGGGCACGATCGGACCGCGGCCGTTCAGCTGCGGCTGGGGTGCAGTGTGGTGCATCTCCAGGAAGTCGGTGCGCCAGAGATACTTCATGTAGCCAGCCGGCATGCGCATGAGCCACGCGTACCTGGCAGGACCACGCTCCAGCACCAGGACCCGGGCGCCATGATCACGCACCAGCCTGGTGGCTGCCACGCAGGCCGAGGAGCCGCCACCCGCAACGATGTAGTCATACTCCTCGACCATCCACTCCCCCGCATCCGGCTGCGTCCCGCTGGTCCTGCCGATAGCGCAGGGAGGCGGCTGGTCAACAGCCCGATCGCTTCCCGGTCGCGAAACCCGGCGGGGATGGACCGCACAATTCACGTCGTCTTGCAGCTGCTGCCCCCTGTTGCAGGCAGGTGGACCACAGTCCTTACTTCCAGCTGCACCACAAAGAACCAACGCATTGCCGCAGTGGGCCTCCTCTACGCGACCGACTAACATCGCAGCCGGCAACCGGAAGGGAGGAACCATGGCGCCACCGCTCGTGATGATCACTGGAGCCAGCTCCGGCATCGGCCGGGCTCTCGCTCTGGCTTTCGCCCGCGAAGGACATCCGCTCCTGCTGCTGGCACGGCACATGGAGCCGATTGCGGAACTGCGCGACCATCCGGCGACCTATGCAGTGGCGGACGTCGCGGATCCGGATGCCGTGGCAGCTGCGATGGCGGACGGAGCCGGACGGCATGGTCCGGTCGAGTGCCTGGTCTACAATGCCGGCACGGCCGATGCGCGCGCATTCGGCGACGTCGATCCGGCCAGCTATGCCCGCGAGATCGACACGAACCTGAAGGGGGTCCTCAACTGCACGAAGGCGGTACTGGCCGGGATGCAGGCGCGGCGTTCCGGTACAGTCATCAACATGAGCTCGATCAGCGACCGCAAGACATCACCTGCGGCCGTGACCTACACCGCCACCAAGCACGCCGTACGGGCGCTGACGGAGTCCCTGCGGGAGAGCGAGCAGCGCCACGGCATCCGGTTCATCAACATCGCGCCCGGCTATATCCGGACCAATATCCACGCGGCGATGGGCATCAGCTTCGACGAGTACTGCCGAATGCTCGGCAACCCCGACTTCATGAGCCCGGAACAACTGGCCGACATCGTCCTCTACTGCTGGAAGCTGCCGCAGGGAATCTGCATCCGGGACCTGGTGGTGGCGCCGACGAGGACGTCGTTCTGAGCCCTTACGCGGCTTCCAGCATCCCCCTGGCCTGCCGGTCGAACAGGCGGCGGTAGATGCCGTCCTCCTTGCGTAGCAGCAGGTCGTGCGGGCCGTCCTCCACGATCCTGCCGCCGTCGAAGACCAGGATCCGATCAACCGCTCGCACCGTCGACAGTCGATGGGCGATCACGATCGAGGTGCGGCCCTTCATCAACCGTTCCATCGCTTCCTGGACGAGCGCTTCCGATTCTGAATCGAGGCTCGAGGTCGCCTCGTCCAGGATCAGGATTGGTGCGTCAGCGAAAAAGGCCCGGGCGAGTGCTACGCGCTGTCGCTCCCCGCCGGAAAGCTTCACGCCGCGCTCGCCCACGGTGGTCGCGTAGCCTTTGGGCAGGCGGGTGATGAACTCGTGCGCGTTGGCCAGACGCGCCGCCTGCTCGACCTCTGCCATGGCAACCGGCCGCTCGCTGCTCTGCCGGGCATAGGCGATGTTCTCGAACAGGGAGCGGTGGAATAGGATCGGCTCCTGCTGGACCACCGCAATCTGGGCACGCAGCGAGGTCTGGCTGGCTTGGGTGATCTCCTGGCCGTCGATCAGGATCCGCCCATCGTTCACGTCGTGCAGTCGCTGGATCAGCTTCACGAAGGTGGTCTTGCCAGAGCCCGAACGGCCGACCAGGCCAACCCGCTGGCCGGCCCGGATGGTCACGGACAGGTCGTGATAGAGCGGGACGGTGTGGCGACCATAGTGGAAGTGGACGTGGTCGAACCGGATCTCGCCATGTGCGATACGGATCGGCTTGGCCTGGGGATGATCATCGATGCCGAGCGGCTGCTCGTGGATCGAGACCAGCTCTTCCATCTCATTGACCGAGCGCTGGAGGGCGTGGACGTGATAGCCGACGTCGCGCAGGTAGCCCTGCACCACGAGGTACATGGTGAGGACATAGGCGACGTCGCCGGGCGTGGCCTGGCCCTGCCACCAGAACCAGAGCGCCATGCCGATCACGGCAGCGCGCAGGAGCTGCAACGCACCACCCTGCGCCGCTTCGCTCGCGGTACCGCGCAGCCAAAAGCGCCGCGTGCGCTTGCGCCAGCGCGTGATCAGCCGGCCGAGCAGTTCATCCTCGCGCGCTTCGGCACCGAACGACTTGACCACGGCATTGGCGCCGACGGCGTCGGCCAGGGCGCCGCCAAGGCGGGTGTCCCAGCTGTTGGACAGGCGGGCGGCCGGTGCCACCCACAGGAGAGAGAGGCCCGCGGTCAAGGCGAGATAGCCGAGGGCGCTCAGCGCCACGACCAGACCCATGAGCGGCCACTTCCAGCCAAGCAAGGCAGCGGAGCCCGCCAGCACCACCAATGATGGCAGCAGCGCGAGAAGGAGCGTGTCGTGCAGGGCGTCGATCGCGTTCATGCCGCGGCTCACCTTGCGCACGGTGGAGCCGGCGAAGTGACTGGCATGCCAATCGGAAGAGAAGCGCTGGACGCGGTAGAAGGCGTCGCGGCCGATGGCGCTCATGACGTCGAGGGTGAGGCCGATCACCGCGACGATCGCGCCGGTACGCAGTCCGAGCGTCACGAGGCCGAGCAGGACGATGGCACCCAGCGCCCAGAGCGCCTGCCGGCCGGCTTCGTCCCGGGCGATTTCGCCGACCATCGCAACGGCGTCGACGAGGCGGCCGGCAAACAGCGGCAGCAGGACTTCGGCGAGCGTGGCGCCGACGATGCCAGCCACGACGAGGAGCACGCCGCCGCCCTGGCGTAGCCAGTGACGGTACACGAACCGGAGGACGGCGCGGAACGGATGGGCGCTATTGATCATGACCAGGATCCGAAGGGATCCGCACGGCGCGCATGATGGCGGCCATCGGCTCCCGGAGTGGAAGTCGACGTCAGACCACGCAGACGCTCACCGAGCAGGTCTCGCAGGTCGAACAGGTGGGAAACGGAACGGTGGCCCGCCCGACTACGCGGGGAGCGGCGTTCGGCCTAGCGGCGCGGCCCGTCGGGATCGACGAACAGTCGCATCACTGTCATGCAAGACCCTCCCGACGGCTGGTGTTGTTCCTTTGGACTGTGTAATCCAAGCGCCCATGTCTTGGCAAGCTGTCGTGCGGCCAACCGGCCTCGCCGCAGCCCCGCGTAAATGGGTAACAGCGCTGCAACATGATACGCACCAATTGGGGAGCCGACCCGACCGCCAGGCGTTGCTCAGTCGTGTAGCTCCTAAGTCTGTCTTGCCAACCCGTTCATCCGTTGGGGTCTTGTCGTGGTCATCCTGGTTGCCGAGGACGAAGGTCTGATCGCTTTTGCGCTGGAGTGGGCGTTGCGGCTGGCCGGCCATCATGTCCTGGGCCCGGTGGACAATGTCGCGAGCGCGCTCGACCTGATCGAGCGGACCAAGCCGGACATGGCCCTGATCGACCTCGACCTGAAGGCCGGGGACGACGGGGCCCAGATCGCCCGCTGCCTGCACGATCGCTACCGCACACCGGTGCTGTTCACGAGTGCGCGCCTCGCCAAGGCGCGCCAGAACCGACACGTGGCCTGGGGCCTGATTCCGAAGCCCTATGACCCTGATCAAGTGCTCGACGTGGTCAGCTTCATTGGCGATGTCGCGCGCGGCTCAACGCCACCGCGAGTACCGCACCAAGTCGAGCTATTTCAGCCGATCGGATGATCGTATCGCTTGATTTTCCCATTTTGCTGGTTCATCCGTCTCGTGTTGAACAATGCAGCGTGGAATATTGTCGTGGCCGAGGGCTTGCTCCGCATCATCTATGTTTCTACTGCCAAACGTCATTTCGATGTTCCTGCGCTAGCCGAGTTGCTGGGGATCGCGCAGCGCAACAATGCAGGTTGCGGCATTTCGGGCGTCCTGACCTTTCATGACGGCGCGTTCCTGCAGATCCTCGAAGGTCCTGCCGCAGCAGTGGAGGCGATCTTTGCCAGGATCGAAGCGGACGACCGCCACCACCAACTGATCCTGGTCGAGCGTACCGCCATCGAGACACGCGCCTTTGCCAGCTGGGCCATGGGCTGGGTCGAGCACGCGAACCTGCTCCGCACTGGCTTCGACCTGGACGCGCTCAAGCCGCACGTGCCGTCGGCGGACATGATCCGCGCCATGCTCCTGTCGTTCGAGCAGGCGGTCGCGGCCTGACCCACCTGTCGAATCAACGGGATGCGAGCGGCGGTTGCGGCAGGCCGGCAACTTCCAGGAGCAGCTTGCGCCTAACCGCCTCAGGAAAGCTCGTGGTCTGATCGACCGTGACCACAAAGGCGCCGAAGCCGCCGATCACCTGCTGCGCGAAGTAGCTCTCCAGGTCGCCGCGGGATGGACGGCCGTCGCAGGTACGGCACAGAACGGCCAGGCCGTTGATGGTGATGTCGTCGACGATCGCAGCGTCGCGGGCGACATGCAGGGGCAGGCCGCCATAGTTGCCGCTGTCCGCGGACACGTCGATCACCTTGCGGATGCCCTGGTGGGCGTTCTCGGCAATGGCCTTCTGCCCGAAGGCGATCGCATTCGAGATCGAGTTCCAGCCGATGGCACCTCGCGGTGCCGTGAGCAGGCGCTCCGCAAATCGGGCCGCGCTGTCCGGGCCGTCGATCACCGTCCAGTCCGCGATGACCACCTGCGAATCGGCACCTCCCCACTCGAAATACATGACGGCAACCTTGCCGTGCGCGCCGGACGTCATGGCCGACACGATCTCCGGATCGGTGAGCGCCCCGGCATAGCCGTCCCGCTGCAGCCGCATCTCGCCATCGTCGATGGAGCCGGAGCCATCCGCGGCCAACACCAGTTCGAGATCGACCTCATCGGCCGACGCTGGTGTCGCGGCGGCAGCCGTGAAGACGAGTCCGACGATGCCTGCGAGACGGGCTCCGATCATGTTCCGCTTCTTCCGACTGATGGCTGGTCGGTGTGAAACTGGTTTGGCGGTCGTGGCTGGGCAAGCGGTCGCGACCGCTTGTCGGCGCCGGCAGCGCCCGAGCGCTTGGGTTCGTTCGTGCAGTTCTTCGCACAGTGGAGTTTGGGTTCGTTCGTGCGGCGGACATGGCAGCGCTCCCGCGAGGCACCAAGCCCCGTCGCTCCGATCCTACCACTACTCGGACTATGGTCCTATCCTGGCACGCTTTCCCGACGCACCACATCGTCGCGCAGCAGTCGGTCCGGGAGGAGGTCGAGGCCAAGGCCGGGGCCGTCGGGGAGACTCACCTCGCCTCGGTGAACGATCGGCAGCGCCGTGACCAGTTCCTTGTACCAACCGGAGTAGAAGGCACGGACGGACTCCTGGACCAGGGCGTTCGGGGCATTGAGGGAAAGATGCACAGAGGCGGCCCAGACAACCGGGCCCGTACAGTCATGCGGCGCCACGGGCCGATGATAGGCCTCGGCAAGGGTGGAGATCTTCTTGGCCTCGCTGACACCGCCGCACCAGGACAGATCGAGCATCACCACGCCCGTGGCCTGCCGTTCCAGCAGTTCGCGGAAGCTGTGGCGGAACGCCAGGGTCTCGGAGGCACAGACCTGGGTCCGCGACGCCCTGGCATAGACCTCCAGGTCGCCGAGCGCGTCCATCTTGATGGGGTCCTCGTGCCAGAAGGTGTCGTAGGGCTCCAGCGCCCGGGCGATGCGGATGGCGGTCGGCAAGTCCCAGAGCGAGTGGAACTCGACCATGATGTCCATGCGATCATCGACCGCTTTGCGTATCTTCTCAAAGGGTTGCAGCGCGCTCTTCAGGTCGGATGGCGAGATGTAGTGGCCGTGCGAGGCCTCGGCCGCCGGGTCGAACGGCCAGATCTTCATCCCAGTGATTCCGTCCTCCAGCAGGGAAAGGGCCAGCTCGTCGGCGCGGTTAAGGAAGGCATCCAGGTCCTCGTAGGGACCTTGCGTGCCGCCTACACCCCAGTTCTCGACCTTCTGCAGGCGGGCATCACGGATGTAGCGATAGCCGGCGCAGGTATTGTAGGTCCGGATCGAATCCCGCGTGCGGCCGCCCAGGAGCTGGACGATCGGCTGGTTGGTCGCCTTCCCCCACAGGTCGTGGAGCGCGATGTCGACAGCACTGGCTGCGCGGGTCTCGACCCCGGAGCCGCGAAAGCCGAGATAGCCGTAGAGGTCGCGGGCGATACGGTCGATCGCGAGGGCGTCCTGGCCCAGGATCCGTGGCGCCACGTACTCGTGCAGGTAGGTCTCGACCGAGGCCGCCGTCATGAAGGTCTCGCCCAGCCCGTACAGGCCGTCCGACCCATGGATGCGGACCCAGCAGAGATTGGGAAACTCGAGGATGCGGATGGTCTCGAGCTTCTCGATATTCATGGTTCCTGCGAGCTCCCCGGCTGCCCCTTTGCCCCGATCGAGCGGTCCAGCTCGACCTTGGCGCTTTCGATGATGTCAAGCATTGCACGCTCGGCACCCAGCGCGTCGCGGGCCGCGACCTTCTCGTAGACCGCCTCGTGCAGAACGAGCCCCGTCTCCATCGGGATCAGGGAGCGGCGCTGCAGGGCGAAGCTGACGGCCAGGACCGCGCCGACGATGGCGCCCAGCCGGTCCACGAACGGGTTGCCGGTGGCGGCGAACAGTGCCTGGTGGAAGGCAAGATCGGCGGCATAATAGGCGGGAGGATCGCCCAGCCCGGCGCGCATGCCTTCGAGCGCCTGGGCCACCGCCGCGAGCTGCGGCTCGTCGTGACGAAGGGCGGCCATGCTGACCGCTCCTGGCTCGATCAGGCGGCGAAGGTCGGTAAGTTCGCGGGTCAGCTCCGGATCAGGTCCACCCGCCACCGCCCAGGCCAGCACGTCCGGGTCGAGCAGGTTCCAGGAGGTACGCGGCCGGACCAGCGTGCCGCGCTTTTGCCGGGTCTCGACCAGGCCCTTGGCGGAGAGGACCTTCACGCCCTCACGGATCGAGGTGCGCGAGGTCTGCAGCTCGACCATGAGCTCTGCCTCCCTGGGCAGCATCTCGCCCTCGCGCAGCGCGCCCGTCACGATCCTGCTGCCGATGGTCTCGACCACCCGGCCATGGACGCCGCGCGCGCCATAGGTGCGGACCTGGTCGAGCAATTGGTGGGGGTCGGCTTCCGTCATGGCGGTTCGTCAGTGCATCCACCAGCCGCCGTCGACCGA
>NZ_DATAGQ010000155.1:0-18691 GCF_036263595.1 Geminicoccus sp.
TGGGAACTGGCCGGGCGTGGCACCCTCGGCCGTGGCGGCGACGCCATGCTCCAGCAGCGCCTTCAGCCCTTCCGCGGTCGTCGTGACGATCGAGAGCGCGTTGTTGAACCGCAGCGAGTTGACGATGTCGAGCTGGGAGACTTCACCTTCGTCCTTGCCGGCGTCCGGGTTGCCCTGCGGCGGCAACAGGGTGCCATCATCGTCGATCTCGCCGATGAAGGAGCGGATGCCGCCGCCGTTCTTGATCGACACCTGGACGCCGGCATCGATGCTCCGGGCATAGGCCAGGTTCGCATCCGCCGAGAGATCGCCGAGATTGGTCTCCTCCGTTCGGACCAGCTCGCGCCGGCCCTCCAGGAACACGTCGGTCCGGCCGAATACGTTGCCGTCCTGCTCCTCGACGATGCCGCTCACCGCGTCGACCAGACCTGCCACGAGGTCGCCCTTGGTGCCTTCCGCGAACGGATCCGCGTTGCCCCAGAACTCGGCGACGTTCTCGTCGGTGGTGGCGATCGGCCCGTTCTTGGCGGGATCGATGCTTTCCGGAATGATGTCTCCGTCGGCGTCGAACTCGACGTTCAGGCGACCGACATAGCTGTACTCGCCAGCCGTGTTGACGATGATCGCGGCATTGCCGTCTGCGTTCTGCGTCAGGATCGGGTAGCCCTCGACGGCCGCATCGCCCGGACGAAGCACGTCGTCCTCATCAGCCAGGATCGTGTCGGAGCCTCCGGCCATCACGATGTCGACCCCGTCCAGGAGGCCCACCAGCTCCTGTTCCAGCGAAATCTGCTGGAGGTGCGAGGTCAAGATGATCTTGTCGATGTCCTGCACCTCGAGCTGATCGATCACCGGGTTCAGCACGTCGGCCAGCTGCTGCATGTCGTCACCGGTAGGGTCACCGACCACGGAGACGCCGCCGGTCGACGAGATCGTCTGCACGATCTGGGTCGTGGCGCCAATGATGCCGATCTTCTCGCCGTTGATGTCGACGACCGTCGCCGGCGCGATCTTGGCAGGATCCGCCGAGCTACCGGAAGCAAAGTCCGTGCTCGGCCGGATCTCGTCCGTGTAGAGGCCAGACAGGCTGGCATCGCCACTGAAGTCCAGGTTGGCCGACAAATAGGAAAACTGTGCACCGACCCAACCGTCGTCGGCCACGTCCTCCGCCTCGCCCGCATCGGCAGCGATGATGGAGGCAAAGGTGGCGGTGCCGAGGTCGAACTCGTGGTTGCCCACGGCCGAAGCGTCAAAGCCGATCACGTTCATGATCGAGATGTCGATCCGGCCGGCGCCTTCCTGCAGCGCCGCATAGCCATCAGCGTCCAGGCCAAAAAGCTGATTGTAGGTCTCGTTGAAGACGCCGTTCTCGCCGAACACCGGATCGGCGGCAGCATTGAGGAACGGTCCGGGCAAGAAATTGTCACCCGAGGAGAGCACCAGCGTGTTCTCGTTCTGCTGCTCCAGCGCTTCGACGATCGCCGCGAAGTTCGGTGCGCTGTCGATCGCCTCCACGCCGCCCTCCAGGTCGGAGGCATGGACGAGCTGGAGCGAGAAGTTCTCCTCGGTCGGCGGCGGCTCGATCGTCGGCGGCGTGAATTCGTAGAGCGCCGTCGTGCCGCTGACCTCGTGGCCCACCGCGATCATCGGCTTGCCGGTCGGGCTGTTCTCGGCGCTGATGAAGGTCAGGCCCTCGGGGCCGTTGTCGCCGGCTTCCAGGCTGTCGACCGGCGCGTCGAAGTTGCGGGTGTTGATGTAGGAGACGAACTCGGGCGCGGTGGGATCGCTCAGGTCGAACGCCATGATGCCGCCGACCCGCTCCATGCCGACAAAGGCATAGGGCACCCCATCGACTTCGCCGCTGACGATGCCTTCCGGCTCGGGCCCCTTGTTGTCGCTGCGCGAGTCGAAGCTGTCGGCTTCCTCGTTGTCGCTGTTGAACGCATCCGGCAGATGCTTTGCGATGATCTGCTCGAACTGGTCGCCGCTGTCGAAGACGATCTTGCCGGTGCTGTCGAGGACCGAGAACGAGCGACCGCCATAGGCCTGCAGCACGTCATGGTCGCCATCACCGTCCGTATCGCCGTCGATGGTCGAGACGCCGAGCCGCCCCAGCTGCTCGTCGGCCTGCAATTCCCCGGCATTCGGAAAGGCCGTCGGATCAAGTTCCAGGTCCTTGATCCGTTCGTCCTCACCGCGATCGTCACCCTCGTTGGCGATGACGTAGTAGGTGGCGCCGCCTGCCTGGAAGCTCGCCACGTTGTCCGGCATGTACATGCCGAAGACTGGCCAGTTCACGATGCTGATTTGCCCGTCATCGTCGCTGGCGTCCAGGCCGTTGCCGGGCTGGCTATGGTCCTTCAGGCCGAGCGCCTCGACGTCGGTGAACGTCTTGGTCTCGAGGTCCAGGATCGCAACTGCGTTGTTCTCCTGGAGCGTCACCATTGCGGTCTTGCCGTCTGGCGCCACCGACAGGTACTCGGGCTCGAAGTCCTCTGACGGCAGCTTGTCCGGAAACAGCCGTACGCCCGCCTGGCGCAGCTCGTCCACCTTGCCATCGAAGGCCGAAAAATCGACCTCGGTCGAAGTCTTCAGCTGTCCAGGCGTCGAGACGTCCACGACCGATACCGAGCTGATCGGGTCGCCTTCGTCAGTGGGTTCCCCCTCATTGACGGTCAGTACCCTGGTTCCGTCCGGCGTAAAGGTCACGTGATCCGGGCCCACGCCGACCTCTGCACCACCCTGGTACTTTCCGTCCGCGTCGAACAGGGCGACGAAGCCTTGGGCGTTCGTGTCCGGATTCTTCACGGCCACGGCAACCAGACCATCCTTCACCGCGACACTCGTGACCTGCCCGCCTTCGATGACCTGGTCCATGTCGATCGAGAACAGGCGCTCGGGTGCCGCGGCGTCGGCGATGGAGACGACGTCGACCGTGCCGTCCACGGCGTTGGTGATGAACAGGCGCTGCGTTGCGGGATCATGTGCGACGATCTCGGCGCCACCGGTGACCGGCTCGCCGCCTTCAGGCGCAATCCGGGACACGAGCGCAAGACCGCCGGCCTCGGGCTCGCCGAAATCGAAGCGTGCCAGCACCGGATCATGGTCGCTGGAGCGAACCTCCTGCGGGAAGTCGGCGTTCAGGTGGGCGATGTCGACGTCCGCGCGCTCGGCCAAGCCCGGCGTGACCAGGATGTGATCCAGAGCCTGCGAATTGCCCTCGAAGTTGAAGCTGTAGCGGTCCTCGAGCGGCAGGTTCTCGACCAGATTGGTGAGCTGACCGCCCTTCAGCGTCTCCAGTGTCCTGGAGAAGTCGAAGTCGTTCATGTCGCCCAGCACCACCACGTTCGCGTCCGGGTCGGCCTTCACGAGGTCGTCCACGAAGTCGCTGATCTCGTCGGCCTGGAACACGCGCTGGCCGAGCGTGCCTTGGAAGGGCGGCTGTTCGGTACCGAACAGCGGATCGTCGCCGGACTTGGACTTGAAGTGGTTGTTGATGAGGAACACGTCCTCGCCCTGGAACTCGAACTGGGCGGCGAGCGACTTGCGCGTCCCTTCAAAGCCGGTCTGCTCGTCCTGGCCAAAGGCGGGGCTGCTCGGATCAACCCGGCCGGGGTTCAGCGACAGGTCCGGCCCGTCCTCGCCGGTCACCACGCCTACCTCGTCGGTCGGGCCCGCTTCGCCTTGCGGGACAAAGGTCACGCGCTCAGGGTTGTAGAGGTAGGCGACCTGGATGTTGGCGCCAGGCTCGCCGCCGTCGGCATTGTTCTCCGGGGCAATCTGGACGACTTCGTAGGATGGACCGCCGGCGAGCCGTATCGCCTCGGCCAGCCGAGCGAGCGTCTCGCTGGCGGAAGTCTCACCGCTGTCGGTCGGGCCGTCGTTGTCCTGGATCTCCTGGAGCGCAAGAATGTCCGGGCTGTTCAGGCGCTGGACGATGTCCAGCGACAGGCGGGTCAGCTGATCGTCACTGCCGGGGTTCGGCGAGCCGTCGGACGGGTCGAGATTCAGGACGTTGAAGGTCGCGACCGTCAGAGCATCCTCGCTCCCGGCGAGGTCCGTGCCTTCGCGTTCTGCGCCACCCGACGTCACCTGTGGCAGCGCCTCCGTGTTCAGCAGCTTGAAGCTGCCGAAGCTGTAATCGAGCACACCTACGATCGAGCCGGAGAACTGGTCGCCGACCTGGAGAGCCGGGGGGTCACCGGCCAGGACGTCGTCGACGAGGATTCGTTCGGGATTGGCATCGTCCGGCCGGAAGGCAATACCGCCTGCCTCGGTCCGCACGCCGGCGCCCTCGCCGCCATCCGGCAGGACCGCGATCTCGCCGAATGCATTGGTGGGACTGACCGCAACAGCGTCTTGGACCTCGACCCTCATGCCCTCCAGGCTCTCGTAGAAGTCGATGCCGTCCGTCTGTGGCTCGAAATCGCGTAAGCCATCGTCATCAATGACGTCGGTCGGCGCTTGCCGTCCTTCCTGGCCGATCACCACGGCCGTCGGCAGATCGTTGCCGCTGGAGAGCAGCGTGCTTTCGGCAAACGTGATGTGGGTGGTGGAAAGGTTGCCGCTCTCCTCACCGCCGGGCGTGAACTCGGTCACGCGGCCGGCTACCTCGAGCTCGTCGCCAATGGCGACGGTGGGGGCAGACCGCGTGAACACGAAGATCGCGTCAGACGTCGCGTCGTTGCCGTCACCCTGCGAATCCTGGAGGTAGAAGCCGTTCGAGCCCAAGGCCGTGACGATGCCACGTACCGCGACCTCACGCCCGGCCTCGGAGGAGACATGATCTTCGCCCTGGATCTCGGGAATCGTGAGCTCGTCCCGAGTAGGCTGGTTGTTCATGGCGCACCTCCGCGATCGGTAGCCTTGGCGCGCCCGCTTGGACAACGCCGCTCTTGGTCGAGGGCAGCGTTAGCCGAGTTGGGCGACCAGGAGATGACGCGCCGTTCGCACATCGATGACGGGACGATGGCAGAATTCGGATGGCCCGATCTCGCGCGACGCCGAACTCTTGCTGCTTCACAGCCGCCGATCGGCAGCCCCGGGCACTTTCACCGACGACGAGGCCCCCTAGTCACAGCAGATGCCATCACGGCGGCGACCGGTGCTATCCTCCCGCTAGAAGTCGCGATCGGTGATGTGACGGGCAAGCGGGCGGGCACCTATCGCGATGAGATCACCATCACGATCGAGCCGACCCGCACCTCGTTCGGTCAGGCCGGGCGCACTCCACGCCGCTCGGGATCGCGCTTCGCCAGGGTCCGGCCGCTCACCGGTCCGCAGCTGTCGCCTACCACGAGCTCCGGCTGAAACACGATGTTGCGGGCCGGCAGGTCGACTGCCCGGTCGATCCGGTCGACGAGCAGGCGCACCGCTTCGTTGGTCATGTCGGACGCGGGATGCTCCGTGCGGGTCAACCGTGGGCGGAGACCGCTGATGCCGGGGATCGTGTCGGTGGATGCGACCGAAATGTCATCCGGACATTTCAGTCCGAGATCTGCCAGGGCGCGCATGACGCCCAGCGCCATGACCCCATTGGCGATATAGAGCGCCGTGGGCCGGTCCGGACGGACGAGGATCTCGCGGGCAATCGAATAGGCGACATCCTCGCGGAACTCGCCGGAGCGCACGAACTCCGGTGCCGGCGCAAGGCCACGCGCGTCCATGGCTTCCATCATCCCGTCCAGCCGCCCGCGCCCGGTCGTCAGGTGAAGCGGGCCGGTGATCGTGCCGATCGACCGATGGCCGAGGTCGAGCAGGTAGTCGGTGACCCGACGCGCGGCGGAGCGGTTGTCGATGGTGACGGTGTCGAAGTCCACGCCTTCCATCGAGCGTCCGAACAGGACCGTCGGAATCGTCATGCCGGCAAGCTCGCGGGAGCTTTCCACGGAGCCGCCGACCGGCACCAGCAGGATGCCGTCGCAGGACAACATGCGGATGCGCGCGAGGATGCGCCGCTCGTTGTCCGGCTTCTCGTCGCTGTTGAACACCACCAGCGAATAGCCCCAGGCTGCCACCGCTGCCTCGGCCGTGCAGACGATCTTGGCGAAGAACGGGTTGGCGAGGTCGGCAACCACCAGGGCGATCAGCTGGCTGCGGCCGCGCTTGAGGCTGCGGGCGACCAGCGAGGGTGCGTAGCGCAGTTCCGCGATCGCCGAGAGCACCTTCTTGCGGAGCGCAGGGCTTACATAGGCCGTATCGTTGACGACGGCGGAGACGGTCGCCGTCGACACACCCGCCAGCCTCGCCACGTCCTTGATAGTCGCCATTCATCCGTCAGCTAATCGTTTCGCTGATTGTGAAGCTTTACCAGCCGAAATGTCTACTACGTTGTCAGCTTAAACTCTTAGCCAAACTGATGGAGATATAGCGAAACGGTTAGCTACGGCTGTCTACCGCCTGATGCGTTTCTGGGCGGATCGAGGGAGGTACCAATGAAGACCAACTATCTCGGCATCCTCGTCGCAGGCCTGATGATGTCGGCAGGTGCGGTCCAGGCGCAGGAACCGGTGCTGGTGGGGATCGTCTCGATCTCGGCGACCGAGGCGAACAATGCCCGCTACATCAAGGGTGCCGAAGCCGCCGCGGGAAAGCTGGGCTGGCAGGTGTCCGTCATCGATGCCGCCGGCAGCGCCGATCAGGCGAACGCCGCGATCCAGAACTTCGTCCAGCGCGGGGCCGGCGCCATTGTCGACATGGTGTTTCCCTACAGCTCGATCGGGGCAGGTCTTGCCGCGGCCAAGGACGCCGGGATTCCGGTGGTGACCTGGGGTGGCGGCATCGGCAGCAGCGTTGCGGCCACCAATGGCTCGGGCGGGCCCATGGCCGCGCCGGTGATCGAGCAGATGGTGAAGGACCTGGAAGGCAAGGGCAGCGTCCTGGCGCTCACCTATCGTACCGGTGAAGTCTGCCGCAACCGCGAGGTGGTGCTCGACGAGATGCTCGCCGAGCATCCCGAGATCACCGTCACCAAGAACGAGGTCCGCATCCCCGGCTATTTCGAGGACGGCGCGCAGTATGCGAACGCATGGCTGGCATCGCACCCGGCCGGCGACGAGAACCTCGCGATCTGGGGCTGCTGGGACGACCCGGCGATCGGCGCCATCGGGGCGCTTCGCCAGCAGGGCCGCGACGACGTCAAGGTGTACGGGATCAACGGCAACGCGCAGGCGCTGGAAAACATCAAGAACGGCCACATGACCGCCACGGCCTGGCAGGACAGCTACACCGAAGGCCTGAACATGATCAACATGATCAAGGAGATCAAAGACGCAGGCGATGCCTGGCAGCCCAAGGCTGCCGAGGTGCCGGCCGTGCTCGTGACGCAGGCCAATGTCGAGCAGTTCCTGGCCGACCATCCCGAAGCGGTCCAGTAAGACGGCGGACGGGCTCATCGTCGATGCAGGCATCTTCCTTGACCACTGCAAGCTTCGACCGGGCAACAAGCCCGGTCGAAAACGCTGCAGGCGTGCCGCTTCTGCTGGCCCGGGATGTCAGCAAGTCCTTCGGCGGGGCCAGGGCACTGGCACGCGCGACGCTGGCGGTGGCGCCGGGCGAAGTGCATGGCTTGGTCGGCGCCAATGGTGCGGGCAAGTCGACGATGATCCGGTGCATCGCCGGCCTGGTCCAGCCCGACGAAGGCGAGATCCAGATCGACGGCGTGCCGCACTCGATCGACACGCCGCACCGCGCGACAGATCTCGGCATGAGCTTCATTCATCAGGAACTCGTCTTCATCCCGGGCATGACGGTCCTCGAGAACATCATGCTGGGGGTGCCCAAGAAGACCCGCCTGGGGCTGGTCGACTGGAAGACTACCGCCCAGGACATCAGGCCACTGATCGAGCGGGTCGGGATTACCGCGCCGCTGGATACAGTGGTCAAGCGCCTGTCGACGGCCGAGAACTGGCTGATCAGCATCTGCCGGGCCCTGGTGCGCAAAGCGCGGTTGATCGTGATGGACGAGCCTACCGCCTCCCTTTCGGCGCATGAGGCCGAGAAGCTCATGTCGATCATCGAGGACCTGTCCGCCTCGGGTGTCGCCGTCCTGTATGTCTCCCATCGGCTCGACGAGATTCTCCGTCTCTGTCGCCGCGTGACCGTGTTCCGGGACGGTGCCTCGGTCGCTTCGCTCGATCGGTCGGCCCTGACGCGATCAGCGCTCGTCGAGGCCATCGTCGGTGGTGCGGTCACGAGCACGCGTGACCGCATCGAGGGGAGCAGCCAAGGCAGGGTGGCGATGTCCGTCCAGGGGCTGACGCGCCTGCCGAAGGTCCGCGGCGTGAGCCTGGAGCTCCGCCAGGGCGAGGTGCTGGGCATCGGCGGGCTCGTGGGTGCTGGCCGCAGCGAGCTTGCCCGGCTGATGTTCGGCGCCGACCGGCCGGAAGCCGGACGGATGACGCTCGACGGCGGGCCCTATGCACCGCGTCATCCAGCGGAAGCCGTGAAGGCCGGCCTGGGTTTCGTGCCGGAAGAGCGACGTGCCGATGGGCTGGTGCTCACCAAGAGCGTCGGCTTCAACCTCCAGCTTTCCAACCTCCAGCGCATCGTACGAAGCCCGGCCTTCCCGCTGCTGGATCGGCCGAAGAGCCGGGCGCTCTCGGCGAAGATGGTCAAGGACCTGGCCATCAAGATTCATGACCTCGACCAGCCGGTCGGGCGCCTGAGCGGTGGCAACCAGCAGAAGGTCGTGATCGGCCGATGGCTCCTGCGTACGCCGAGGGTCCTGATCCTGGATGAGCCGACCCGTGGCGTCGACGTCGGGGCCCGGGCCGAAATCCATCGCCTGATCCGTCAGCTGGCCAAGGACGGGGTGGCGGTGCTGGTAATCTCGTCCGAGCCGGACGAACTGCCGGACCTGTGCGACCGGGTGCTGGTGATGTCGGAGGGTCGAATGGTGGCGGAACTGGCCGGCGCCGAGCTGACGCGAAACGCGATCGTCGAGGCCAGCTATGCCGATGGAACGACGGTGGACCAAGGGGGGCGGATTGACGAACACGCAGACGGGTAATCGGCGGATGTCGCCGCGGACGAAGCTGGCGCTGGGCGTATTCGCGCGCTTTGCGACCATCATCGGCCTGGTCCTGATGATCCTTGGCTTTGCGATCCTCTCGCCCCGTGCCTTTCCGACGGTCAGCAATTTCACGAACGTCCTCAACCAGGCGTCGCTCGCGATGATCATCGCCGGCGGCCTGACGCTTGCCGTGATCGTGGGCGAACTCGACCTGTCCGTCGGCTTCGCCGCAAGCCTGCACGGCCTGCTGGTGACCGGCCTCATCGTCCAGAACCAGCTGCCGATCCCGGTCGCGGTGCTGATCGTCATCGCCGCCGGCGCACTGATCGGCCTGGTCAACGGATTCATCGTCACGAAGATGCGGGTGAACTCGGTGATCGCAACGCTCGGCGTCGG
Organism: Geminicoccus sp.; assembly: GCF_036263595.1. Classification (NCBI taxonomy): domain Bacteria; kingdom Pseudomonadati; phylum Pseudomonadota; class Alphaproteobacteria; order Geminicoccales; family Geminicoccaceae; genus Geminicoccus; species Geminicoccus sp. Next base: position 9,410 of record NZ_DATAGQ010000155.1, read on the forward strand.
CACCATCCTGATCGGCCTCTCGTTCGCCTACTCGGCCGGCGTTCCTATCGTGGCGGGCGTCCCGGAAGCCTTCCTCCAGTTGTCGCTGGGCCGCTGGCTGTTCGGCATCCCGAACAACATCATCATCATGATCGTCGTCATGGGCGCCTTGTGGACGCTGGTGGAGCGGACCTCGCTCGGCCAGGAGATCCAGGCGGTAGGCGGCAACCCCGCCGCGGCAAGGCTGGCAGGCATCGATGTCGACCGGGTGAAGACGCTGGGCTTCGTGATCTCCGGCATGTGCGCGGCGCTGACCGGCATCCTCCTGGCGTCGCGTCTTGGCAGCGGCACCACCAGTGCGGCCGACAGCTACCTGCTCACCGCGTTCGCCGCCGTCTTCCTGGGCTCCGCCACGCTCCGTGACGGCGAGTTCCACGTCTTCGGTACCTTCATCGGCGCGCTGATCATCGCGTTCGGCTTCAACGGCCTGAACATCTTCGGGGCGCCGACCTTCTCCCAATACTTCTTCCAGGGCGCGATCCTGATCGTCGCCGTGGGCCTGTCCAGTCTCGGCCGGATCATGGCCGAACGATGAGGAGCAACCATGCCGAACGCCGCGCAGAACCCTGCCCAGCCTCCCCAGTGGGACATCTACGTCATCGAGTATGCGCGGGCGAAGGACCAGCCGATCGCGAGCCTGGTGAACGGAACCCATCACGAGGGGGTGATGGACACGCCCTTCTCGTTCGTCCTGGCGCGCAGCGGGCAGCGCAACGTGCTGGTCGACACCGGCTTCATGCGCGAAGGCATCGGCGAAGAGATGAGCGTCCGCTTTGGCGTTCCCTACTGGATCTCGCCGGTCCGCATGCTGGAAGAGATGGGAGTCCCGGCCGATTCCGTGACCGACATCGTGCTGAGCCATGCCCATTTCGACCATATGGGCTCCATCCACAAATTCCCGAAAGCCCGCCTCTACATCCAGAAGAGCGAGTTGCTTAGCTGGCACGAGGCGATGGCCCTGCCGCCGCAGTTCGGCTTCCTCACCGACATCATCAATCCCGATGATCTGCGTGCCGCGTTCGACGCCTCAGTCGAGCACCGCCTCACCCTTCTGGACGGCGACAAGGACAACCTCCTGCCCGGTCTCCACGTCCGGCTGGGATCCGGCCACACCATCGGCCAACAGTTCGTCATCCTGGAAAGTGCGCGCGGCCGGATCGTCGTGTCCGGCGACTGCATCTATTCCTCACGCAACCTCACCGGGCACAACCATAACGGCGTCTACGTCCCGCTCGCCAACGGCATCGGCAGCATCTGGGAACAGCTCAAGACCATGGACCGGATCAACGACGAGATCGGTGGCGACCTCAGCAAGCTGATCATCCTGCACGATGCCGCGCGCTGGGAGCACTTGCCGGAGGTAAAGAACATCGAGGGCTTCAAGATCTCCCGGGCCTCATGAAAGGGATCCGGGCAGCTCCCTCACGGATCCATTGCCAGTAGCCTTGCCGCGCGTGGGTCAGGCGCCCCTCGGATTCTCCTTGGCTTCGGCAGCGTAGCGCATCATGCGGGCAAAGCTCATCGAGATATGGGCGCGGCGGAGATGGCCGACTGATTCAAGGTCGCCGATCTGCATGGCGGCCAGGATCTCGGTCATCTCCTGGCGAAAGGCAGCGAACTCCTCGGCAAGGTTGAGCACAGGAAGAAGCTTCAGGACGATCCGCGAGGTCTGGAAGTAAAGGCGCTCGCTGATGTCGCGCAGCGGCAGGTTGCCGGTCATGGCGCTGATCTCGGCGAAGAACTCCATGTTCAGCCGGGCATACGCCATGTGATCCGCATCGGCCGAAACATCGTCGCAGCGTTCGATCAGCGCACGCACGCGAGCCAGGTCCCCTTCGCTGCGCGGCAGCGGCGACAGTTTGCCCATCAAGACGGCAAGCTCGAGGCGGAGGTGATAGACCTGCGCAAGTTCGTCGAGATCGACGTCGGTCACGATCGTGCCGACCCCATGGACGACGGTGACGAGCCCCTCGTTCTCCAGACGCGTCAGCACCCGGCGCACCGGCGTCCGGCTGACCTGGAACTCCTCGGCCAGTTCCTCCTCGGACAGCCGCATCCCCGGCGGATAGGCCAGCATGGAGATGCGGTCGCGCAAGATGCCATAGATGCGATCAGACCGTTCCCGGGCGGAGACCGTCGTGGCGGCGCTCACGTCGCCTCCAGGACGGCGCTCAGGAACTGCCGGGTTCGTTCGTGTCGGGGCGCGCCGAACAGCTGGGCAGGGGGGCCTTGCTCACAGATCTTGCCGGCATAGAAGAAGCAGACCCGGTCGGCGAACTCGCGGGCGAATCCCATCTGGTGGGTCACCATCAGCATGGTCAGGTCGAGCTCGGATCCCAGCCGACGGATGACGTTCAGGACTTCCCCGACCAGCTCAGGGTCAAGTGCGGAGGTTACCTCGTCGAACAGCATCACCTTCGGCCGCATGGCCAGTGCGCGGGCAATGGCGACGCGTTGCTGCTGGCCGCCGGACAGCTGGGACGGGTAATGGTCGAGCTTGTCGCTCAGGCCCACCATCTCCAGCAGCTCGGCCGCCCGTGCACGGGCTTCCGTCTTCGGCATCTTCAGGACGGTGAGCGGTGCCTCCATGCAGTTCTTGAGCGCCGTCATGTGCGGGAACAGGTTGAAGTGCTGGAACACCATGCCGATCTTGCCGCGCATCCGTCGCAGATGGGCAGCGTCGGCCGGCACGAGCGTGCCGCTGCTGACCTGGTGGGTAAGCGGTTCTCCATCCACCCAGATGACGCCGCCGTTGATCTTCTCCAACGTCATGAGCATGCGCAGGACAGTGGTCTTGCCCGAGCCGGACGGACCGATGATGGCGACCTTCTCGCCGGCACCAATCTCAAGGTCGAGCCCGTCCAGCACCGTCAGCGCACCATAGCTCTTGGTCACGCCGTCGAACTTCACCATCGGCGACATGGTCATGCGCGTGCTCCGATCCGCTTGAGGCGCCGCTCCAGGAGACGGATCAAGGCCGCCGCGACAAGGCTGAAGACCAGGAAGAACGCACCGACCAGCGTGATCGGCTCGATGTAGCGGAAGGTGTTCGAGCCGAGGATCTTGGCCTGCTGCATGAGTTCCATCACCGCGATGGCGGACAGCAGCGGCGTTTCCTTGAACAGCGCCACGAAATAGTTGCCCAAGGCCGGCACCACCGGCGGAATCGCCTGCGGGATGATCACGTCCCGAAATGTGTGGAACGTGGTCAGGTTGAGGGCGATCGACGCCTCCCACTGGCCACGAGGTACGTTGTCCAGCCCGGCACGGTAGACCTCCGCACAATATGTTCCGTAATGGAGGCCGAGCGCGATGATCCCTGCGGTCAGCGCGTCAAGCGAGACGCCGAACTCCGGGAAGACGAAGTAGAAAAAGAAGATCTGGATCAGGAGCGGCGTGGAGCGAATGAACTCGACGACGGCCGTCGTCGGCAGCGATATCGTTCGATTGGGCGACATGCGCAGGACTGCGAAGACCAGCCCCAGCACGGCCGCCAGCAGGAACCCCAACAGCGTCGCCTGGATCGTGACCAGCGAAGCCTGGGCGAGCAGGGGCAGGATCTCGAACGCGTAGTTCCAGTCCCAGTCCATCTCATCCGTTCCCGCTCATCAGTGGACCCGGCCACGGGCCACCGCACCCGCTGCCTTCTGCTCCAACGCCCTCATGCCGGTGGTGATCACGGCGGCGATCGCGAGGTAGATCACCAGCACGATCGTGAAGATCTCCACAGTCCGGAAGGTGGTCTGGTTCATCTGCTGAGCCCGGAATGCGAGGTCGGAAATGGTGATCAGCGACACCAGCGCCGTGGACTTCAAAAGCTCGATGAACAGGTTGCCCCAAGGGGGGATCATCGCCACGAGCGCCTGCGGCAGGATGATCCGCCGCAGCGCTTCGCCCCGCGTCATGTTCAGGGCGATCGTCGCCTCCCACTGGCCGCGGGGAACCGCCTGGACAGCTCCACGCACCACTTCCGACCCGTAGGCCCCGACATTGAGGCCAAGCGCGGTGATCGCCACCGTCATCGGCTCGAGCGTCACGCCGAAATGCGGAAGAACGAAGAACATCCAGAACAGCTGCACCAGGGCGGACGTGCCTCGGAACAGCTCGACATAGGCGACCGCCAGCCATCGGACCGGGAGGGGTCCGTACATCCGTGCCATGGCAGCGCCGAATGCAGCGATGACGGCGACGACCGCGCCCGCGAGGGCGATCTCGATCGTCACCAAGGCACCCTGCAGCAGGCCCGGGATGAACTCACGGAAGCCCGCGAAGGATGCCACCGCCAAGCCCGCGGCGAAGCTCACGATGACGCAGACAGCAATCCAGCGCGGCGCCATGGCCCGTTCCTGCTTCTCGACCGACGGCCTCGACCGGCCTTGTTCACTCGCCGGCGCAAAGCTCGGCCGTCGTCTTCGTCGGCATGTAGTCCTTGCCGAAGCCCAGCGGCGTCACCAGTGCCAGGTGCTCCTCGGATCCTAGGAACTTCTTCAGCTCTGCATTGAAGGCTTCGACGAACGCGGCATCGTCCTTGCGAAAGGCGATCGCGCCATGGCCGACGACCGACTTGCCGGCAACCGTGCCGAATGGCCTCGTGGACTCCGTCTCCGGATTCTTCGAAGCCATGTCGGCGATCGACAAGGCGGTAAGCGCTGCGGCATCGGCCCGGCCGGCTTTCACCGCCGCAACCAGGCTCGACTGGTCGGGCAGGACGACCAGCTGGGACTGGTCCACGCCCGAATCGGCCGCATAGCCGGCCTCGACGGCGCCGGCCATCACGGCCAGCTTCAGATCCTTGTTCTGCGCGAAGGTCGAGTAGTCGGTGATCGACTTTGGATTACCCTTCTGGACCAGCATGGCCTGGCCGATGCCGTAGGTCGGCTCGGAGAACAGTACCTGCTGGCAGCGGGCCGGATTGACGAAGATCCCGGCAGCAACGAGGTCGAAGCGGCCCGCCTGCAGGCCGGGGATCAGGGAGCCGAACTCGGTCAGGACGCCGTCGATCTCCTTGATGCCGAGCTTGGCCATCACGGCCCTGACCACTTCCGGTGATTCACCGGTCAGCTTGCCGTCGGGTGTGGCGAAGCCGAACGGTGCTTCGTTGGCGAAGCCGACGCGGATGTAACCGGCTTCACGGGCCTCCTCCAGCGTCGACTGGGCCTGGGCGGCACCCACCGAGAAGGTCGCGGCGACAGCAAAGAGAGCCATGACGGCACGTCGCGACAGGATCGTCTTCATCATGATGTCGTCCTCCGTTCCACATCGAGGTGAGTGAGGGGACGGGCCCGAAGCACGCCTTCGCCCGACCCGGTCAGGATCAAGGGCGAACGTGCACCAATGTTGCAGTCGTTTCAATGGTTGTGTACATCTATTTGTGGAACGCCTGAATACTAGCCGTTATGAACGAGATATAGGCAACGCATGTGTACATGCCGGTGTGGAGTCGCTTCCTGATGGCGCATCTGTTCGAGCCCCAGGAGTTTGCCGCAAGGCTCTTGGCCGTACGTCGCGAGATGGCGCGGCGCGACCTGCCGCTCGTGCTGCTCTCCTCGCCGGACAACATCTTCTACCTGACCGGCCTGGATCACTGGGGCTACTTCGCCCCGCATCTGCTGATCGTGCCGGCCGAAGGTGGCCTCGTGCTGGTCACCCGAGCCATGGAGCAGGTGACGATAGCCGCGCAGGTGGCGAATGCGCGCTTCGCCGGCCATGCCGATTCCGAGACGGTCGCCGACGTCGTGGTGCGCGAGCTGCAGGCAGGCCGTCTGCCGGACCGGATCGGCCTGGAGCTGTGGAGTTCTGGCCTTCCCGCCGGTCTGGCCCACGCCCTGCAGCTGGGCCTCGGCAATGTCCGATGGTCGGACGTGACCGGCCTCGTCGATGACATCCGTCTGGTCAAGAGTCCGGCTGAACAGGTCTATCTTCGCGCGGCCGCGAAGGTCACCGATGCAGCCACGGATGCCGGGATCGCCGCCATCCGGCCTGGCGCCAGCGAGGCCGAGGTCGCTGCCGCCTGCCTGAGGGTGATGACGGAGCAAGGGACATATCCAGGCTTCGGGCCCTTCATCCGCTCCACTGACCGGCTCGGCGAGGAGCATACGAGCTGGACCGGTAGACGGCTGGACGACGGCGACGCGGTCTTCTTCGAGCTTTCCGGCTGTGTCGCCCGTTATCACGCGCCACTCGGCCGCTTGGTCCATGTGGGCCGGGTCCCTTCCGGTACATGCGACATGGCCGCGATCACGCAGGATGCCTTCGATGCGGTGGTAGGCACGCTGAAGGATGGCGTCCTCGCCCGGGATGTCTACGCAGCCTGGCAGGCCGTGGTCGACAGGGCCGGGCTCGCCCATTACCGGCGCCACCATTGCGGCTACATGGTCGGGATCGGGATGCCGCCCAGCTGGACCGGCGGCAACAAGGTGCTGGGGCTGCGCCACGACAGCGAGGTGGTGATTCGCACCGGCATGAGCTTCCACGTCCTGTCCTGGCTGATGGGGACCGAGCGTGGCGACTACTTCATCTCGAACACCGTGCTGCTCGGCGATGATGGCCCCGAGGTCCTGACCCGTACGCCGACCGACGTCACGATCCGCTAGAACGAGGCGACCTGCATGCAATTCGGCAAGAACAACACGCCGTTCTCTCCTGAGGAATTCGCCGCCCGCATCGCCAAGACCAAGCAGCGCATGGCTAGAGCCGGGCTGGACGCACTGATCTGCAGCGATCCTGCCAACATGAACTACCTGACCGGCTACAATGGCTGGTCGTTCTACGTGCATCAGGCGGTGATCGTCCTGCAGGATCTCGATCAGCCGCTATGGTTCGGCCGCGGCCAGGACGGCAACGGTGCCAGGCTCACCACGATCCTGCCGGACGACAACATTCTCACCTACGCCGATGACTTCGTGCAGTCGACGACGAGGCATCCGATGCAGGAGGTGGCACGCCATCTGAAAGAGCGTGGTGCCGACACTGGCCGGATCGGCGTGGAAGCCGACAGCTATTACTTCACCGGCCGCTCCCAGGACATCCTGCGCGCCGAGTTGCCGAACGCGCGGATCGAGAATGCCGATGGCTTGGTGAACTGGGTGCGTGCGGTGAAGTCCCCGGCCGAGATCGGCCTCATGCAGCAGGCAGCCCGCATCACCGAGAAGATCATGGCGACCGCCATCGACCGGATGGGGGTAGGTGTCCGGCAATGCGACGTGGCGGCGGAGATCCAGGCGGTCGGCACCCGCGGCGTCGACGGCTATGGCGGCGACTACCCGGCTATCGTCCCGCTGATGCCGTCCGGCGTCGGCACGTCATGCCCTCATCTCACTTGGCAGGACGATCCGTTCGAGGCGCAGACCGGCACCACCATCGAAGTGGCGGGCGTGCGCCATCGCTACCACGTGCCGCTCACCCGTACCGTCTATCTCGGCACGCCGCCGCAGAAAATGATCGATGCGGCGAAGGTGGTGGCCGAAGGCATCGATGCGGCCCTGGCCGTGGCACGGCCTGGGGCCGGCTCGCGCGACGTCCACGCGGCCTGGACCAGGACGATCGCCCGCCATGGGCTCGTGAAGGATTCGCGCTGCGGCTACTCGATCGGCCTGAACTATCCGCCGGACTGGGGCGAGCGCACGATCTCGCTGCGCGCGGTGGATGAGACGATCCTGGAGCCGAACATGACGATCCACTTCATGCCAGGCATCTGGCTGGACGACTGGGGGATCGCCATCTCCGAGCCGATCCGGATCACGGAGGACGGTGTGGAGACGTTCTGCTCCTTTGAACGACGCTTGTTCGTGAAGTAGGCGAAGCCGAGGCCATGTCCGGCCATAGCTTGAGCGCGCTGCCTCGTTCCGCCGGCGCACGCCTTCCTGCACTTGAGCGAGGCGCTCGGGATCCGAGGACGGCGTCTTGTCATCATGGTGGACATGGATATGCACCAGCGCCGCCTTGGCCTCGAAGGCCTGACGCGTCGATCCGATCTGCTCGAGGGGCGTGATCGGGATGGCAGGATTGTTCGCCTTGCGCGGCACGGAGCCGGTGACCGCGACGCTAGAGCCTGTTATGGGCCTGCGGCCAGTCGGGCAGCCTGCTTGAGCATGATGCAGGTAAAGGCTACGAGGTGGAGATCGGCGAGGGGTCGAGGCATAGCGCTCGTAGTCCTTCGGCAGGCGCCGGAAGCGGGTGGCCCTAGCGAAGGATCTTTCCACGACCCAGCGCCGCGGCAAGAGCACGAAGCCGCGCTTGGCCTCGGGCAGCTTGATCACCGCCAGGTCGATGCCATGGGCCTTGGCGGCGTCGGCGGCCTTCTATCCGGTGTAGCCCTGGTCGACATAGGCCAGCTCGACGCTCTGGCCGGTTGCTGCCTGCACCGCCTGGGCCAAGTGCCCTACGGCGGCACGGTCATCGATGCTGGCCGGGGTGACGTGCAGCGCCAGCAGATGCCCCAAGCGTGTCGACCGCCAAGTGCAGCTTGGCTCCCTTCTTCCGATTGGCACCATCGTAGCCGGCGCGGCTGCTGCTTTCGGGCGTCGAGCGCAGGGTCCGGCTGTCCAAGATGGCAGCGCTCGGCTGCACCGTTCGTCCGGCGGCCAAGCGCAGCACCGTGCGCAGATCCTCAGCCAGAGCCTCAAAGCAGCCTGCCGCCAGCCGGCGCTGGGCTTGCTGGTACACCGCCGCCCCTGTCGGCTCTGCCGACATCACGCCGTGGGATCGATGCCTTGCATCGATGGCGGCAGGTCGTTGGGCATCCAGCGCCAGGGCGCCCCGGTCTTCACCACATAGCGCAGGCCGTTGAACACCTCGCGCAACGAGTGGGCGCGCTGCCCAACGTCCTCGGGCAGCAAGGTCAGGCAGGCTGCTACCAGTGCCCACTCATCATCGGACACATCGGGCGGATACGGCTTGCGAGTAATCATGACCCGCAGCCTGGGCACTCCATCGCCGCAGGTCCATAACAGCCCCTAGGTATTTAGTCCCACGGCGTAGAGGCAGGGTGGCTGGTGAAAAAGCTCGGGCTTTTGCTGCCAGACGGCGTGGATGGCCTCGATGGGCGTGCGCCGGCGGAGCGCCTTGAGCTGCCTGGCGATGTTGCAGGCTGCCTGCCAGTCGGCGATCTGGCGTCGTAGCTCCCAGCTCGTGGCGTCGTGGAAGGCGTGCACGATGACGTCCTTGATCGTGCTCACGGTTCGCTCTGCCTGTCGGTTGGTCCAAGGATGGCAGGGCCTGGTCAGTCGGTGCTCGATGCCGTTG
>NZ_DATAGQ010000156.1:0-16590 GCF_036263595.1 Geminicoccus sp.
GCCCTTGTCCTCGCTGCCGCTGGTCATGCCGGTGTCGGCCGCATCGTCCGTTCCGCGGATCGAGATGTCCGTGGCGGCGATTCCCAGCGAGATCAGCCCGTCGCGTGCCGTCTCCGCCGCGCCGCGCGTGTCGTACATCGCTGTCTTTGTCTGAGTCATAGGTCGTTTTCCTGAATGTTCGCTGGCGTAGTCGGATCGGGGGCACCGATCCGTGTGATGGTCGCATGCTCGGACCGGAGCGGGATGGCCTGGCGGACCTTCTCCGACGTCACCGTCTTCGAAACCCGCAGTTCCTCCTTCAGGACCAGACGGACCTGAACGACGAGTTGCTCCTCCACGACCGGGACAATGAGGACACCGTTCTCTTCCCGTATCTTGGGCGCGCTCTCCACGACCTGACCGATCGGCACGCGTTCGATGTCGACTTCGTCCTGCCGCAGAAGGGCTTCCACGACATGCTGTTTCGTCTCGACTTTCGTCTCCACGAAGACCCGGCCAAGCGTCACCACCCGCTTGTCGACGTTCAGACGTTCTTCCAGCAGCTCGATGCGCTGTTCGCCGTCTTCGATGGTGGTTGGCTTCGACATGCAGAAGTAACCGGGCGAAAGTAGAAGAGTTCCGAGTTTCTACGGCTGGTTCTTCAGTATTTGCCTGGAGCCAAGGACCCAGCGTGAGCCGGCCAATGGAATGCCTTCGCTGACACGTGGAATGGGCTGGTTTCTACTTCGCGGCTTTCTTGCCTGCGCCGACCGACCGGGCGACCACGGCTTGCTGCAGAAGTTGCGCCACCAGATGCAGCCGCTCGTGCGGATCGTCCACGGCGCGCCGGCAGATCAGCCGCTCGCCCTTCCATTCCCACCCCGGCAAATCCGGTGGCTGCTCGCGGCCATCCCCCTGCCGATGCAAGGTGGCGGCGATCGCCTGGGGCCCCGCGTCCAGCCGGCCGATCCGGAGCTTGCGGCAAAGGGCCTTGATGCGGACCAACTCGAGCAGGCTGGCCATGGCTTCCGGGATCGGTCCGAACCGGTCGGCGACCTCCGCTTCGAGCGCCGTGACGTCGTTTTCGTCCTCCACCGAATCCGCCTGCGCATAAATGTTAATCCGTACCTCCGGCTCGGGGATGTAGTCCGGCGGAATCCGGCCGGACACGCCCAAATGCAGCTCGGGCGCCCAGTCGTCGTCGAGATCCTCGCCCCGTGCTGCACGAAGGGCGCGATCCAGCAGATGCTGGTAGAGGCCCAGGCCAATGGCCGTGACGTGGCCGGCCTGCTCGTCGCCGACCAGGGCACCGGCACCGCGCAGGTCGAGGTCCCGGGCGCTCAGCGCGAACCCGGCACCCAGCCGGTCGAGCGCCACCAGGCTCTTTAGCCGCCGCTCGGTCGCCGGTGCCAGCGGATGTTCCGGATCGGTCAGCAGGAAGGCGGTGGCCCGCCGGCTGCTCCGGCCGACCCGGCCGCGCAACTGGTGCAGCTGGGCCAGGCCGAACCGGTCCGGGCGCCAGATCATCATCGTGTTGGCGCGCGGGACGTCCAGGCCGCTCTCGATGATGTTGGTGGCCAGCAGCAGGTCGCCCTCCCCCTCGGCGAATCCTACCATGACGCCGTCGACCTCGTCGGCCGGCATCTTGCCGTGCACGATCAGCATCCGCAGCGACGGCACGATCATGCGCAGGCGGGCCGCCATCGGCTCGATGTCCTCGATCCGGGGACAGACGAAGAAGCTCTGCCCGCCGCGCCGCTGCTCGCGCAGCAGGGCGTCACGGACGGTCATCTCGTCGAACGGGGCCATGACCGTGCGGATCGGCTGGCGCAGCACGGGCGGCGTCGCGATGATGCTCAGGTCCTGCAGGCCGACCAGGCTGGTCTGCAAGGTGCGCGGGATGGGCGTGGCGGTGAGCGTCAGCACATGGCCGGCAGCACCCAGGTTCCGCAGCTTCTCCTTCTGCGCCGCGCCGAAGTGATGCTCCTCGTCGATCACGACGAGGCCCAGATCGGCAAAGCGCACGCCCTTGGCGGCCAGCGCATGGGTTCCCACGACCAGCCGCAGGCTGCCGTCCGCGAGCGCTGCCTTCACCTTGCGCGCGTCGGACGGCTTCGCCAGGCGGGACAGGTGTCCCACCTCGATCCCGAACGGCGCGAAACGCCGCCGGAAGGCCCGCACATGCTGCTGGACGAGCACGGTCGTCGGTGCCACCACCGCCACCTGCTTGCCGGCCAGGACGGCAGCCGCTGCCGCCCGCAAGGCCACTTCCGTCTTGCCGAAACCGACATCGCCGCACACCAGCCGGACCATCGGCCGGCCCGAGGCGAGGTCGGCCAAGGTCGCGTCGACGGCGGCTGACTGGTCCGGCGTCAGGGCATAGGCGAAACGGGCGCAGAAGCGCTCGTAGTCGCGCGTGGGCGGCACCAGCTTGGGTGCCACGGCCTGGCGCCGCGCCTGCGCAATCTCGACGAGCCGTGCGGCACTCGCCTCGATATCGGCTTCCACCCGCGCGCGCCGTTCCGCCCAGGCGGACCCATCCAGCCGGTCCAGGGTGACCGCACTGCCGTCCCCGCTGTAGCGCCAGAGACGGTCGATATCCCCGACCGGTGTCAGCTGGACCTTGTCGCCGGCATAGCGCAGGCGCAGCACGTCGCTGGCCTCGCCGTCGCCGAGGTCGACCTCCTCCAGACCTTCCAGCACGCTCATGCCATGGTCCAGGTGAACGACGGCATCGCCGATGCGGAACTCGGTCTCGGCCAACGGCAGTTCGACCCGCTCGGCCTGGACGGCCGCGCTGCCGCGGCTGCCGAGCACGTCGCTCGCCGTGACGACCGTGAGGTTCTCCGCATCGTCCACGAAGCCGCGGTCGAACGGGACCAGGAGGCTGGCGATCTCGCCCCTGGGAGTGGCCAGGGCGGCCTGCCAGTCGGTCACCCGCCGGGGCTTCATCTCCAGGTTGCGCTCCACGCGCTGCGACAGGAGACGGAGTGCTCGCTCCGTTCCGGCCGTCAGCACCACGCGCTGCCGTCCAAGGCGGTCCTTCAGGAAGTCGCGCAGCGCACCGCCGGGGTTGCTGCCCTCGATGAAGCGCGGGACCGGCATCGATCCAGGCCCCTCGTCTGCCTGCCCGACCCGGCGTTGCTCCAGCTCCGCATGCCAAGTCGCAGCATCCAGGAAGAGGCGATCCGGAGCGGGGAAGGCGCTGGTAGCGTCGCCGGGAAGCCGGAACTCGGCGGCGCCTGCATTCAGGTCCGCGACCTGTTCGAGAAAATCGTCCGCTCGGTCCAGCCCGGCACCATCGGCCACGATCCGCGCGCCAGGCGCATAGTCGAACACCGTCTCGAGCTGGCCGTAATGGTTGACGAGTGCCGGACCCAGGTCATGGGGATAACCGCTTGGCTCCTCCGGATTGCCGGCCTGGACCAACTCCGACGCCGGGTCGACCACCAGGAGGTCCGTTTCCACTTCCGAGCGTTGCGAGACGGGATGGTAGGAGCGGATGGCCGTGATCCTGCCGTCGACATACTCGATCCGGCAGGGAAGGGGGGCGGCTGCCGGGAACAGGTCGATGACCTGGCCGCGCGGAGCCGCTTCGCCCGGCTCGTCCACGCGGTCGTCCACCACATAGCCTAGGCGCCGCAGATCCGCCTCGGCGGCTGCCGGGTCGATCGGGTCGCCGGTGCGGAACTCCAGGTGAGCCTTGGGCCAGACGCTGCGAGGCGGGACACGCCGCAACAGGGCCGGCGCCGTGGTGAGCACCAGGTCGGGCGGCGTGTGCAGGAGCCATCGCAGCACGCCCATCCGCATGCCCATGACGGCAGCCGAAGGTGGTGTCCGGTCGTAGGGAAGCGTGTCCCAGGCGGGATACAGGGCGACCTGCAGGTCCGGGGCCAGCGCCTCCAGCACGGCGAGCAGGGCCTGCGCCGAGCGGCCGCTGGGGCTCAGGTGGACGAGCGGCCTGTCCTTGTTCGTGCGGGCCAGCTGCAGGAGCCGGAGCGCCTGTGCTCCCATGGGGGCCAGCGGAGCAGGGGCGACCTTGACCTCGTCGTCGCCGGAGGCCGGCATGGTACGTTGCGACATGAACCGTCCTGGGGCGTGCGGGATCAGTGAGCCACCGCGAACTCAGGGCAACCGGCACCGGTTCCCGATCCATCGACCAGCTGGGCATTCTCGATGATGAAGCCGCTCTCGGGCAGGGCCGGGATGCGGTTCAGCCTCACCGTCAGGTCCTGGGCGGGGACGTCGTACTGCGTGCCCTGGCTGAGCAGTTTCACCGCTTCCTTCATCAGCGCAATGGTGATCCATTCGCCGGGGCAGCGATGATCGTCGCGGTAGTTTCCGGCACCCTGCGGCACGAGATTGTTCGGGTCGTGGTTCCAGGTGCGGAAGCGCTCCGGCCGGAAGGCTTCCGGATCCTGCCATTCCCTCGGGTCATGGTCGGTGCCATAGAGGTCGACGATGACCCAGTCGCCCTTGTCGAACTGGTGGCCCCGCCACTCGAAAGGTGCGCGTGCCTTGCCGCCGACGGCCGGGAAGAAGGGATAGAGGCGGCGGACTTCCTGGACGAAGCCTTCGAGATCGCTCTCGTCGCCTGCCGCGAATCTGTCTCTCCACTGCGGATGTCGATGCAGCGCATGCGCAGCAAAGACGATGAAGCGCCCGACGGCCACGGTCGGCCGCAACACGTTGAGCAGTTCGATCGCGGCGACGTCGTCCGAAAGAGGCTGGCCATCGCTGTCCCGGTGGGCGGCGATGATGGCGGCCGCCGAGCCTTCGGGAACGGCACGCTCGCCCTTGCGTATCTCGCGGATGATGCCGGCCGCCCACCGCTCGGTACGATTGCGCCGGTATCGCGCCCACCAGTTCGGCGGGCCGATGGTGCCGGTCTTCTCGATCATCGAGCCGATTTCCTTGGCCCGCTCATGGGCGTCCTGTTCGGCCATGGGCACGCCCGCCCACGCGGCAACCGTGCGCGTCAGGATCTCGATCAGCTCGTCATGCAGGACCACGCGGCGACCCTGCCATCGCGGCACCGCGCCGTTCCATTCCGCCCGGTACAGCTCCACGAGGCGACGGAGCGCATCGGGTTCCATCACGCTCATGAACATGAGCTTGCGCCCAAGATGGGCCTCGCCTTCCAGCGTCTGCACGCTGCCCAGGTCCTGGAGCAGCAGGACGACCGACATCGGGATGGCGCCCACGCGAGTGAAGCGGCCGCCGCCGTAGAACATCCCGGCGGCTTCCCGCCCGCGCATGCATACGACCGGCCGGAGCATCAGCCGGGTCTGGAACATGTCGGTCTGCAGCCGGTCGCAGCGGCTGGAGATGAAGGTGTAGCCTTCGCGCAGGAACGCGAGGGAGCTGTCGAAGGCCCGGTCCCGGGGAAGCTCTGACATCTCTCCATCTCCTGGTCTGGCCCGCGGACAGGGAAGCCCTCGGGAACGGCCAGGTTTCCAGGACAGACGTCTTTTCGGTGCGCTACTTTTCGCGGGGGTCGCTCAGGCCGCTGCCGGCCTCGACCATCAGGCCACGGCGGTGCGCCTTCACCGCCTCGACGAGCGTGCGGGCCGCGTTGCGGATTTCCTCCTGGATGGCCTCGTCCCGGTCCAGCTCGTCATGGCTGGTCGCGTAGGGCTTCCAGTAGCCGATATAGCGATCCAGCTCCGCCGTCGCCCCGGCCGGGCGAAGCTCCATCGACCGGAGCCAGTCCGTGAGCGAGCGGCGCACGTTCTCGGTACCTTCCGCATCGCCATGGACCACCACCGAGAAGAGCCGGTCCTTCAGGTGCCGTGGGTAGGCCCAGCCGTCGAGTTCCAGCTGCTTGGCCTCGTCCGCGTGCTTGCCATGCGTTGTCGTGGGATCGGAATTGCCGCCATCGGCGCAGACCAGTCGGTCCATCATCAGCTTGAGCGGCGACGTCGCCATGTACCAGTGGACCGGCGTGATGATCATGATGCCATGCGCTGCCACCCACATGGGATAGATGTCGTTCATCCAGTCCTGGGTCTGGCCCAGCGAGTAGTTCGGGTAGCACGAGCACGGCCAGTGGCACAGCGCGGCTGCCGTGGAGAAGCAGGCCTTGCAGGGATGGATGTGCCGTCCGTACTCGGAGATCAGCCTGGACAGGTCGAGACACTCGAACAGCACTTCCGGCTCGGCGGCGAACACTTCCTTGGCCAGTTCAACCAGACGCCAGCTCTTCGACATTTCGCTTGGACAGCTATGCTCCGTCCGCGGCGAGGCGTTGATGACCAGGATGCGCGCGGGGAGGGCCGGGTCCTCGTGCTGGCGCTGTGCCACGTCGATGGCACTGCGCGCGGCCAGCCAATCGTTCGCCAGATCGTAGTCCGGATCGGCGAAGGTCGGGCCTGCCTTGCTCGTCCGCGGGGCCTTGCGGCTGTTCAGGTAGGCATCCCAGGCTGCGGCAACGATCCGGTCCAGCTCGGGCGCCAGCGGCTCGAAGGCAGGATCCTGGAACTGGCTGAGGTAGCGCCTCGTGAACTCGGCGCGGTCCAGCCTCGGGCTGGGCATGCCCTTGCGGGCCTCTGGAGCTGGCGTGGTCTCGGCCTTCATGCGCATTCCCAACAAGACATTCGGTCAATCTCCTGAAAGTCTACGACATGGCCTAGGATGCGGATGACGCCTCTGGCAGATTGCGGACGGCTGTCAGCCGATGGCCCGCACTCAACGAAGGAAAGGCAAGCTGTCCCGCCGGGAGCCCCGCCCGTCGGACCTTGAAAGGTGGATCATGGATCTTCAGGTCGCCATGCAGCGTTGGCAGGAACTGGATGCACAGCATCACCTGCATCCGTTCACGACGCATCACGAGCTGGCGGAGAAGGGCACGCGCGTCATCGACCGCGCGGAAGGCTGCTATATCTGGGAAGCTGACGGGCACAAGCTGATCGACGGCATGGCCGGCCTGTGGTGCGTGCAGGTGGGATATGGCCGCGAGCGGCTGGCGCACGCCGCCTTCGAGCAGCTCAAGCAGCTAAGCTACTACAACAACTTCTTCCAGTGCGCCTCGGTTCCGACGATCGAGCTTGCCGGCAAGCTCGGCGAGATCCTCCCGGCCGGGATGAAGCGGGTGTTCTTCGCCTCGTCCGGCTCGGAGGCCAACGACACGGTCGTGAAGTCCGTCTGGTACTTCTGGAACCTGATGGGAAAGCCTGAGAAGAAGCACTTCATCTCGCGCAAGCTCGGCTACCACGGCATCGGCATCGGCTCGGCCAGCCTGACCGGCATGTCCTTCATGCACGGCATGTTCGACCTGCCGCTTCCGCGTTTCCACCACATCATGAATCCCTATTGGTGGGGCGAGGCGGACGAAGGGGAGACCGAGGAGCAGATCGGCCAGCGTGCCGCCAAGGCCCTGGAAGACAAGATCCTGGAATTGGGACCGGAGAACGTCGCGGCATTCGTGGCCGAGCCGATCCAGGGGGCGGGCGGCGTGATCATTCCGCCCGCCAACTACTGGCCGGCGGTCCAGGCGATCTGCCGCAAGTACGACGTGCTGCTGGTGGCCGACGAGGTCATCTGCGGGTTCGGGCGCACCGGTGCCTGGTGGGGAAGCGAGACCTACGGCATCCGGCCCGACATCCTGTCGATGGCCAAGGGCCTTTCCTCCGGCTACCTGCCGATCGCGGCCGTGGCGTTCGGCCAGCGCGTGGGCGACGCCATCTTCAACAGCGACAAGGAATATGCGCACGGCGTGACCTATGCGGGTCATCCGGCCGCGGCAGCCGTGTCGCTCGAGAACATCCGCATCATAGAGGAGGAGAGCCTGGCGACCCGGGCGGCCGGGCCGATCGGCGCCTACTGGAAGGAAGTGCTGACCGAAACCTTCAAGGACCACCCGATGGTCGGCCAGGTCCGGACGAAGGGCCTGCTCGCCTGCATGGAGCTGGCCGAGGACCGTGCGAAGAAGAATCGCTTCGACGAGAAGCGCGAGGTGGGCGTGACCTGCCGCAACATCTCGGTGAAGAACGGCCTCGTCATGCGGGCCATCCGCGACGGCATGGTGCTCTCGCCGCCGCTGATCGTCACCGAGGCGCAGATCGACGAGATCGTGGCCAAGGCGAAGGCGTCGATCGACGAGACGATGAAGGCCGTGGGCTTCAAGGGTTGAGGGAGAGGGCGATGGCGAACGACGAGGACCTGGACGCACTCCTCGCCGAAGAGGAACGGCTGCAGTTCGACCGGTTCGACAACGACACGGCACTGGCGCTGGGCATGCTCCTGCTGGAGCGGGCCCAGGCACGCAAGCTGCCGGTGGCGATTGACGTCACCCGCGGGGAGCAGCAGCTGTTCCATGCCGGGCTGGCCGGGTCCAGCGCCGACAATGATGTGTGGGTCCAGCGCAAGGCGCGGGTCGTGCGGCGCTTCGGCCACAGTTCATGGTACATCGGCTGTCTGGCCCGCGCCAAAGGCTACGACTTCCACGCCAAGTTCCTCTTGGAGCCGTCCCAGTTCGCCCCATCCGGCGGCGCGTTTCCTGCACTCATCCGAGGCACCGGGCTGGTCGGGACAATTGCGGTGTCCGGCCTGCCGCAACGCGAGGACCATCTATTTCTGGTCGAAGTCATTGGTGAGTTTCTGGGGCACCAGTAGCGTGTCGTCCGGCTACATCGAATGACGTAGCCTCTGGCACATCAATGTTTCTGGATGCCATGGAAGGTCCACCAATGGGCCTCCATGGCATTTTTTTATTCAAATTGTTCTTTATAAGTCACAGTTCATTCCTCGTGAAATTCCGACTGCTCACGTCATTCCACAGTCCTGTCTTGGAAGCGGAACGATAGCTACTTGTTCCGGTTCCTGCCCGGAGGACCATCGGGTCCGCTTTTGACGATCAGGAACCGGCCGGTGCGTGCGACCGACCGGATGTCTTTGACCATGAGAGGGAGCAGCAACGTGATCCGCACGACCGGAATCTGCTTGATGATGAGCTTGGCCGCCCCGGTGGCCTTCGCCCAGGAATCCGGCACGACCGCGCCGATGACCGCGGGCACCGCCATGGCGGGCGAAGCGGGGCGCTACCAGGTGTTCTTCGAGCTGGGCAGCGACCGCCTCGACGAGGATGCGCTGGCGACCGTGACGGCGGCTGCCAACGAGTTCCGTCGCACCGGCACGGCCAACGTCCGCCTGTCCGGCCATACCGACACGACGGGCAGCACATCCTTCAACGAGCAGCTCGCCCAGCGCCGCGCCGATGCGGTCGAGCAGGAACTCGTCCGCCTTGGCGTCCCGCAGTCCGCCATCGCGGAGATGGATGAGGGCGAGCGCGACCTGCTGGTCCCGACCGGCGACGGCGTGGCTGAGCCGCAGAACCGGCGCGTCGAGATCGTCCTCGACACGCCACCGCCGCCGGCACCGGTGGCAGCCGCACCGGCCATGCCGGCTGTGGTCTCGGAGCCGGCCAACGCGGTCGCCGACGTGGTCGACCGTGGGCGCTTCAGCGTCGGCGCCTATTACGGCCTGAACCTGCTGGACGAGGGCAACGACGACAACAGGGACGACGGTACCAGCAACTTGGCCGGCCTGAACCTCAGCTTCGACTACCTCCTCACCGACTGGCTGAACCTGTCGCTGGAGCAGGCCGGCTTCTACAATTTCGGCACGGACGACGATGGTTTCGGTGGCCGTAGTGCTGCCGGCCTCGATTTCGTCTTCCCGGTCAGCGACGAGGGCTTCAGCAGCTTCAGCAGCTTCCTGCCCTATGTCGGTGCGAACATCGG
Source organism: Geminicoccus sp. (assembly GCF_036263595.1). NCBI lineage: Bacteria > Pseudomonadati > Pseudomonadota > Alphaproteobacteria > Geminicoccales > Geminicoccaceae > Geminicoccus > Geminicoccus sp. The sequence continues at coordinate 9,720 of NZ_DATAGQ010000156.1, forward strand.
CTACATCTACGGCTCGGGCATCGACGACGACTTCTTCGCTGGACCGGAGATCGGCCTGAACTTCGGGCCCTTCAACGCCAAGATCGCCTACGACATCCCGTGGGATCGCGGCGACCTGGGCGAGGGCATCATCTCGACGACCGTCGGCCTCGGCCTGACGTTCTGACCGACGCCGCCCCGGCTACTGCCTTACCAGGCGGCAGCCGGGGCGCGCCTTCCTCGATCCACCCCTAAAAAAATGCCCCCGGCGCGCCATATCTCGTCCATGACAAGAAGCGTTTCCGTGGAGACATCGGTGACCAGGACCAGGCGATCCATCCGCTGGCCTCGCGCGTTCGCGGCGATCGCGCTGGCCCTCGTGCTCGGCCTTGGCGCAGGAATGGCCGAAGCGCGCAAGGGCGGCTCGTTCGGCAGCCGCGGTGCGCGCACCTATCAGTCCGCGCCGGCGACACCGACCGCCCCCAACAGGGCACAGACCATCGACCGCTCGACGACCCCGATGCAGCAGCAGGCGGCGCCGGGCCTCAACACGGCAGCCCAGCAGCGTGGCGGGTTCTTCTCGCGTGGCGGCTTCATGCCCGGGCTGATGGGCGGCCTGCTCGGCGCCGGCCTGTTTGGCATGTTGTTCGGCGGCGGCTTCTTCGGCGGCCTGGGCAGCTTGGCCGGCCTGCTCGGCTTCGTCCTCCAGGTCCTCCTGGTCGTGTTCATCGTCCGGCTGGCCCTGCGCTACTTCCGCAGCCGTTCCGCCCCGGCCTATGCCGGTGCCGGCGCGCCGCTGAACCGCGATGCGATGCAGGGCCCCGGCGGCCGAACCTATGGTTCGGGCAGGGCATCGGCTAACCCGAAGGTGCGCGACACGATCGGCATCAACACGGTCGACTACGGCGCGTTCGAGAACGGCCTGAAGACGATCCAGACGGCCTATGGTCAGGAGGATCTCGACACGCTGCGTCAGTCCACGACCCCGGAGATGTTCGGCTACTTCCAGCAGGAACTGGCCGACAACGCCGCAAGCGGCAGGCTGAACAAGCTGTCCGACGTCAAGCTCGTCCAGGGCGACCTGGCCGAGGCTTGGCGGGAAGGCGAGAACGACTACGCCACCGTCGCCATGCGCTACAGCCTGGTGGACTACTATGTCGACCGCGCCACGGGCCAGGTCGTCGATGGCAACCCGTCCGCCCCGGTCGAGGTCGTCGAGCTCTGGACGTTCACGCGCCAGCGCGGCGGCAACTGGCTGCTGTCGGCCATCCAGCAGGCCAGCTGACCGGCAGCTTCACGCAACTGCCAGCTGAGCACGTCATTCTCCGGCACCGGCGTGATCTAGCCCAGGGCGTGCCGGAGCAGGCCGGCCGATGCGACCGCGGTCACGACGACCGCGAGCATCGGCAGGCGGGCAGCCGCCAGGATGGTCACGCCGAGCGCGATCAGGTCCGCCAGGCGTGGCGCCACGAAATAAGGCGCGATGACCGCCAGCAGCACGCAACCGGGCGCCGCCTTCATCACCGCCTCGGCACGCGGACCCAGGGTGCGGTCGCGCAGTAGCACATAGCCGCCAACCCTGGTCGCGTAGGTCGCCAAGGCCATCAGCAGGATGGTGACGAGGTCGACGGCAGGGATCATCGCGGCTTGGCCCGGCAATAGGCGGTGCCGAGCCCCGCCGCCGTTCCTGCGACCACGAACCAGGCGCCGGGAACCAGCAGGAAGATGAGCACCGCGACCGCGAGGCTGACCAGCCAGGGCAGGGCGGCGACATAGCCCTTCCACATCCCCGCCACGATGACCAGGAACACAGCCGGGAACGCCATGTCGAACCCGTACGCCTCGACATCGCCTAGATGCGGACCAATGGCGGCGCCGAGCGTCGTCGAGCCCAGCCAGCCCAGGTAGATCACCCCGGCGCAGCCCACATAGAACCCGAGGCTGAAGGGCGGGCGCTGCCCGGTTCCGGCGCGTCTGAGCGTGTCGGCGTAGCCCAGGGCCCAGCTTTCGTCCGACATAAAGAACAGCACGCTTAGCGCCTTCCAGCGCGGCAGATGCCGGATGAACGGGGTGAGCACCGCGCCCATGAGGAGGTGGCGGCTGTTGATCAGGAAGGTGATGCCGACGATGAGCAGGACCGGCGGCGGGGAGGCCCACAAGCCGATGGCGGCGAATTCAGACCCGCCCGCATAGTTCGAGCCGGTCATGAGCGGCACTTCGAGAAAGTGCAGTCCCTTCTGGACCGCCTGGGCACCAAGGACGAGGCCATAGGCGATGACGGCCGCCAGGACCGGCAACGCCCCCACGATGCCGCGGGCCACCTCCGACCGCAGGCGCGGCGCAGCCTCGTTCCGGGTCCGTGTACATCTCGTTTCCATGCAGGGCACCATAGGCCGGCTCCTCCGCAACAGGGTTTGCGAAGATGCCCGGGAACATCGGAACATTGGCATCTAATGCCACGCGCAGAGCTTCAGGAGCTACCGGATGCCAATCGTCCTGGACGAGATCGACAAGCGCATCCTGAGGGCGCTGCAGCGCGACGGGCGCATGCCGAACAACGAACTCGCCCGTCTGGTCGGCCTGTCGCCGTCGCCTTGTCTGCGCCGCGTTCGCCTCCTGGAGGATGCCGGCGTGATCGATCGCTACGTGGCCGTGCTCGATCCTGCCAAGGTCGGCAAGGGCCAGACGTTCTTCACCCGCATCTGGCTGAGCGCCCAGGACGAGGACACGATCGATCACTTCATGGCGGAGGTGAGGAAGCTGCCCGAGGTGCTAGAGTGCTACATCATGCTCGGCGACTGCGATGCGCTGGTGCGCGTGGTGGCCGCCGATATCGGCGACTACCGGCGCTTCCAGTCCGAGCATCTCAGCCGGATCAGGGGCGTGCAGAACGTGAAGACCGACGTTCCCAGCCAGACGGTCAAGCAGACCTCGGAACTGCCGCTCTAGCGGCCCTGTCCATTGCACCCCAGCCGCATGTAGCTCCGGGTGACGCGGCCGCGCAGGTGGACCTGCCCGGTCCTCCGGTTCAGCCCGTGCCGGCGCGTCCGCCCTGCGCCAGCCAAGCGGCGCACTCGTCGCCCAGCTCGCGTCGCGCCGTCTCCTCGTAGCGCTGCGAAGCGGCCGGGCTCAGCATGTCGCGCCAGCGGCCGTTGGTGCCCTTGTGGACGAAGGTCCTGGAACCCCCATCCCAGAACATGCCACGGCCCGGCACCGTCTTGTCCCCGTTCGCCTTCATGAAGTCGAAGCTGCAGTGCTGCAGGATGGCTGGCCAGCGCTCCTCGTCGATGGGGATGTCGAGGAACGCAGAGATCCGCCTGATCTGACCCGGCATGTCCGCCTTCAGGTCGTTGTAGTGCAGCATCAGGAGGTTGGGCAGGTGCCGGATTTCCCACCAGCTCCGGATGTTCTCCCAAAACGGCCAGAACGGATGACCGTCGCCATCGAGCCACTCCGTGAAGTAGCGCCGAACGTCCTGGGGCGGCCGGTCGATCGGCGGCCCGACCCGGCCGGGAGTCTCGTTCAGGACCTGATACCAGAGGTCGTTGGCGTTGGCGTGGTGGTTGAACAGGCTCCAGACCACGTCCCGGCCGTCGCGGCCGATATAGAGATATTTCGCCTGCGGCGAGTACACGAGCGCGTCGACCGGCAGGTGGGTCTTCAGGAAGCGCCGGTGCGGCTGGGCCATGACCGCCGGCAGCTTGATGTCGCGAGGCGGCACGCGCAGATCCAGCCAGGACGAAATGTTGGCGACTTCGACCTCGGCCGATCCCTGGAACAGGAGCTGGGCCACGATCTGCTGGACCCAGGTCGTTCCCGATTTCGCGTAGGTCGCAATGACGATGTCGTCATCGCGGAACGCGAACTCGTCCCAGATGGTCGAATCCATGTGATGGTTGTGAAGATCCCGGCTCTTCTGCGGCCAGCTATGCGCCATGTCCGACATGACGAATGTTCCTTATCCCGTGATCGCGCCCCGCCTCATGGTCGCGGGATCGCTCGATCGGCTTCCTCATCGCGAAGCCCGGGAACGGAACGGATCCATGGCCCGGTTTCGCGCAGGCGACGTCATGGCAGGAAGCGCTGCTGCCTGCGGTGACGTGCATCACTGCCGCTCGGTCGGGAACGGGCACATGGCTTGGGCATGAAAAAGAGCCGGTCGCTGCCCTCGACCGGCTCCTTCGTCGTCAGATCATGAGGCCAGAGGCCAGGCGATCCTTACGCAGCGATCTTGTCGCTCCGCTGCTCGATCACCTTGGGCTCCGCCGCGACGGTGCTGCCCACCGTGATCTTCTTCGGCTGCAGGGCTTCCGGCACCTCGCGCTTCAGCTGCACGTCGAGCAGCCCGTTGACGAGGTTGGCGCTCACGACCTGCACATGGTCGGCGAGCTGGAAGCGATGCTCGAAGGCACGCTGGGCGATGCCGCGATAGAGATACTCCACGCCCTGCTCGGTCTTGGAGATCTGGCCCTTCACGACGAGCTGGTTCTCGTGGACGGTGATGTCGACGTCCTCAGGCCCGAAGCCGGCGACAGCCAAGGTCACGCGATAGGTGTCCTTGCCGTTCTTCACGATATTGTAGGGCGGATAGGTCTGCTCACGAGCAGCTTCACCAAATGCAGTCTCGAACAGCTTGTCGAAGCGGTCGAAACCGACGGAAGCGCGGAGCAGAGGGCTCAGGTCGAAGTTACGCATAAGAAGTCCTCCATTGAGCGACTTGATACGAGCCTTGGCGCAAGGCCCCGACCGGGACCCGTGTGCTTCGGCTTGCTGTGCAGGCCCATGATGGCACCCGACACCGATTGAGATGGGGAGCGCCCTTGCTGCGTCAAGAGCTTCCCAAGAGTGGCCAGCGACAATTTTTTCGCGTCCATCCGGAGCTTTTCATGCCGGCCGGCCCCGACTGCCGGCCACCGCCGTGCGTCAAGAAGTTAGGACAACAGTCCTTGATCTGCTATCTCCGTCTTTGGCCTGATGAGACGGGGTGGAACATGCAGCGCGTGAACTGGCAGCCGAATGCACGAACGAACCCGGCAGGAATGGTCACGGGCAAGGCTGGCTTGCCTGGCGTCGCGGAAATGCACGAACGAACCCGAGAACGACCCTTCATGTCGGCCGTGCGCTCGTCACTGCAGGATTGCACGAACGAACCCGAGACCATCATGCCCCGGCCCGGAAACGGCCCCTAAGCCGTCGATCAGCCGCCAGCCGTGAAGCAGGGCTCGGCTCTTGGCCTCGAACGCGAAGTAGTAGCCGCCCTGGCCCGGCGGCTGGTCGAAGCGGCGGTCGATCGGGCAGTGCATGAGATGGCAGAGCAGGAGCGTGCCGACCCCGCCATGGCCGACGATGGCGAGGTCGCCGCCGTCTCCATGCCGTTCCAGGATCGTGTCGACCGCGTGGATGATCCGCGCCTGCGCGTCGGTGGCCCGCTCCCAGCCGCGCACGCTGGTCTCCGGCTCCGCGAAGAACCGGTCGGCGGTCTCCTCGAACTCCGCCTTGGGGAGATAGCCGGTGGCGGAGCGGTCGTTCTCGTGCAGCGCCGCCAGGACGTGGTGCGGAATCCCGAGCGCCTTGGCCAGGATGGCCGCACCGTCCATCGCCTTCTGCTCCTCGCTGGACCAGACCGCCCGCAGCCCCGCCACCCAGGGCTTGGCCAGCATGGCGTGCATCCGCCTCCTGCCCCGTTCGGCCAGCGGCCATCGTGGCACGGGGACGGCCGGGTCGATGAGCACGTCGGGGTGGGTGATAAACCGGACGTTGGTCAGTACAGCACGACCGAGCGGATGGACTTGCCCTCGTGCATGAGGTCGAAGGCGTGGTTGATCTGGTCGAGCGGCATGGTGTGGGTGATCAGGGGGTCGATCTGGATCTTCTGGTCCATGTACCAGTCGACGATCTTTGGCACGTCGGTCCGCCCGCGGGCGCCACCAAAGGCGGTGCCCTTCCAGACCCGGCCGGTGACCAGCTGGAACGGCCTGGTCGCGATCTCCTGCCCGGAGCCGGCCACCCCGATGATCGTCGAGACACCCCAGCCGCGATGACAGCATTCCAGCGCCTGGCGCATCAGCTTGACGTTGCCCACGCACTCGAACGCGTAGTCGACGCCGCCATCGGTCATCTGGACGATGTGCTGGACGACGTCGCCCACGTCTTTGGGATTGACGAAGTCGGTCATGCCGAACGCGCGCGCCATCTCCTGGCGGTCCGGGTTGATGTCGACGCCGATGATCCGGCCCGCCCCGGCGAGCCTGGCCCCCTGGATGACGTTGAGCCCGATGCCGCCTAAGCCGAACACCGCCACGCTGGAGCCGAACTCGGCCTTGGCCGTGAACAACACCGCCCCCACCCCGGTGGTGACGCCGCAGCCGATATAGCAGATCTTGTCGAACGGCGCGTCGGCACGGACCTTGGCCAGCGCGATCTCCGGCATCACCGTGAAGTTCGCGAAGGTCGAGCAGCCCATGTAGTGGTGGATCGGCTGGCCCTTGAACGAGAAGCGGGTGGTGCCGTCCGGCATGAGGCCCTTGCCCTGGGTGGCGCGGATCGCCGTGCACAGGTTGGTCTTGCGCGACAGGCAGCTTTTGCACTGCCGGCATTCCGGCGTGTAGAGCGGGATCACGTGGTCCCCTGGCTTGACCGAGGTCACCCCCGGCCCGCACTCCACCACGATCCCCGCCCCCTCATGGCCCAGGATCGCCGGGAAGATCCCTTCCGGATCAGCACCCGAGCGGGTGAACTCGTCGGTGTGGCAGATCCCCGTCGCCTTCAGCTCGACCAGCACCTCGAACGCCTTGGGCCCCTCCAGATCGACCGTCTCCACCTGAAGCGGCTTGCCCGCCTCCCACGCAACCGCCGCCTGCACCTTCATCCCATGCCTCCCCTTTGAACGTGC